>JASMGS010000066.1 GCA_030751155.1 Candidatus Nitrosopelagicus sp. | reverse complement strand
ACTGGAATATGCCTTGCATATCACTTGGCAAATACTGGTGGTGCATGGGATAATGCCAAAAAACTCATTGAGATGAAGGGTGAAAAAGGTACTGAAGAACACAAAGTTTCAGTTGTAGGAGATATCATCGGCGATCCTTACAAAGATACTGCGGGTCCAGCATTAAACACTGTAATCAAACTACTTAACACAATTGCAATAGTCTTTGTTCCTGTTTTCTTTGCGGTAATTGTACTTTAGAATTTTTAAAATAAATTAAAAAAAAAGAATTATGGGCATCCTTCCATCTTTTGGATGAAGAATCCCTTTTCTTTGATTTCATTTTCAACTGGTTCTGGGGCTCCTTGTGTATGACAAAAATTGCATTCATTTCCTGTCACCGTTGAGCCCTCCTCACCAACTGTTGCTAGCCACTGTTTCGCAAATTCAATTGCTTTATCGAGATCCTGCACATTTGTTATAACATCAAAGTGCATTGTATGACCATCTTTGGCTTTAACATAAGTATCGTAGACATGTATATCCATTGCCATACTAGTGCATAAAATCAGGTATATTTAATCTAAACAATTCATCTCATGAAAAAATCATTATGCATTCCAAGATTTGAAAATATGATATTGAATTATTCTATTGGAATCTGTATTAAATCAGAATCTAAAAGATACGCTTTCATTTCTTTTGTTATTCCCGAATAGATTATCCATGGAACTGGGTTTCCCCTCATGAATTTTGTATCAGTATTAGAAGGAGATGGTTGAGAATTTGGGTGTGAATGAAATATTCCTACCACATCAAGTCCTTTGTCTTCAGCCATCGTATACCCCTCTATGAGTTGCTCGTTTGAAATTGTAAAATTCACTTCAGATTTATCTATATTTTCAGTGAGAAAAATATCAGTCGTTTCCCATGTATTATCATTTAAAGTTCCCAATAGTATAGCACAAGCCTCATGTGGTGACTGTTCATTTGCATGTTGTTCTAAACTTTGCCTGAAAACTTTAGATAATAATATTTTTTTTTGCAATATTACTCAACAGTAACGGTTCCGATCATCCAAGGATGTACAATACACATGTATTCATACTGTCCTAGTTCAAGATTTGTTGTATCAAGTCCAAATGTATTTCCAGCGTCAATTATTCCAGAATCAAATGTTTCACCAAAGTCAAGTGAGCTAGTCACAGTGTGCATTACATCATCATCATTAGTCCATTCTATAACATAACCGTGTTCAATCATAGCATTGTCGGGTTTATAATCAGGATTTCCTTGTTCCGCTGAACCAGCTAGTATTGAGATAGCAAATACATTAGATGGTTCTATACTTTCAGAAATTTCCTCGGTAACATCTTCAACAACATCGACGATTAAATATTCAGTTGGTCCAAAAATACCGAAAACGAAAAAGCATACAATTCCCAAACTAACAGCAAAACAAACTATAATTCCAACTGGTCTTACGTATTGAGGCATTTTCATTGCGATATATGCGATAAGAATACTAGGAACAGCAATTAGGATAAGAATTCCAGTAAGAGTTGGTAATGTAGTACTTGTACTACCTATGAAAGCTGCAGCACCAAATGTTAAAACTATTGATATCGTAACAAGAACTGTAGCTTTTGTTCTGTTTGAAGTTGATACACCACCATCAAGTATACCAGCACTCAGGAATATCAATCCAATAAAGAATAAAAGACCAGTAAGCGCGTGCATTCCATCTATGAATGTGTGTGCAATGCCAGAATAGGAAGTCACAAGACCAGCCATACCGATCGCTGTAAGCCCGCCTCCTGGCATGACTAATTCCCAATTACTCATTCAAGCTTGTTGAAATATGTTAGATAATTAATCGTTTTGCCAATAAATTCTACTATCGAATAAATTAAATTTTGTTATATTCTGGAAAGATAATTGGTACTGAAAGAGATATTTGAGGTTTCCAAACCTCGGATAATTATTTTATTGGTCATAACAGCTGTTACCTCGATGTATGCTGGAAGTAAGTTTGTAGGTCCTGATCTTAATTATATTGATTTGATGCATATTATCATAGCTGGCTCACTTGCTTCGGCTGGTTCAAGTGCGCTAAATCACTTCTACGATAAAGATATTGATCCGAAAATGAAGCGGACAAGTGAAAGACCAATTCCTTCAGGACGAATTGGGGCAAATTCAGTTTTGGCATATGGATTGGGTGTAAGTATTTTGGCAGTTGTTTATGCTTATCTGTTAATTAATCCTCTATCAACATTTTTCATCGCACTTGGAATATTTTTCTACGTGATCATCTATACCGCATGGCTTAAACGCAAAAATTGGTCAAATATAATAATTGGTGGTTTTGCAGGTAGTGCTGCATCTATGGCTGGCTGGTCTGCAGCCACGGGATCAATTGATCCATTGGGATTTTTGATTGGATTTTTGGTGTTCATGTGGACTCCATCTCATTTCTGGTGTCTTGCAATGAAAATTCGTGATGATTATGCAGCGGCAAATGTTCCAATGTTGCCTGTAATAATTGGTATGGAAAAGACATCAAAGTATATTTTGCTATCCACGCTAGTACTCCTTCCTTATTCTTTCATGCTCTACGCATTTGGAATGGGATTAGTTTACATGGCATTTGCGATAGTATCTGGTGGTTTGATGTTGGGATATCATTATAAGCTTACAAAAGTTCCAACATCTGATTTTGCATGGAAGGCATACAAGGTAACTGCTCCATACCTTACGATAATATTCATAGGTATTGCATTAGATGCTGCATTTCACTTTAGATTTTAATTAGGTTTGATTTTCAGTTCCAGGGAAACTTGCTTCATAATCATTTTTTAGTGCTTCTTTATTTTGTAATTCAACTTCATCATTCTCTTCATACTGAGATGCAATTTCTATTTTACGAGTATCTTTTGCAATCCAACTTACATGGATGAGTCCTAATATTTCTAAATCCAATAAAGTTTTGTTAAACATATCTTCTGTAAATTCATGCCCTTCTTTTTTTAGACTTTTTATGAGGGTTTTATCAGTAAGAGAATTGTCTTCTTTAACCTTACCAAATATTATATCTTTATAGTTCATACTTTTTTATCCATAAAATGTTTTATCTGTAGATTTTGGGATGATATTTGATACTTCATTTTTCAATGTGTTATACCATTGATTAATTTCTTGGGTAATAGATGGTTTTATTTTCTTTAATCCTAAGGCAAAGTCATTACTATTAATTTTTTTAGAATTATTCTGCATGGCATGAACTGCTGCTTCTCTACAAAGAGCAGCCAAATCTGCACCAGTATAATTTTGTGTGGCTACAGCAATTTCTTTTAAATTAACATCATTATTTAGTGGCATTTTTTCTGTTAATATTTTGATTATCTCCAGTCGACCCTTTTCATCTGGTGGCTGGATATACAACGTGATGTCTAATCTACCGGTACGAAGCATAGAATTATCAATGAGATCAGGTCTATTTGTAATACCTATAACTGCAATTCGTGATGTTCCGCTATCTTCCATTTCGGTTAACATTTGACTTAAGACGGTTTCACCTTGTGCATTACCATCCATTGCTTTAAATTTCGCAAGAGAATCTAATTCATCAAAAATAATTATACATGGTGCAGATGCTTTTGCTTTTCGGAAAATCTCTCGAATTGCTTTTTCTGATTCACCAACCCACTTTGATAATATTTCTGGACCACGAACTAGAATCATATTACTTCCGCATTCAGCAGATAATGCTCTACCAAGGAGTGTTTTTCCACAACCCGGTGGACCATAAAGTAATACACCCTTCGGTGGCTTGACACCCATTTTAGTAAATTTATCTGGTTCGTTAATAGACGCAATCATATTATCTTCAAGTGTTTCTTTGGCATAATCCAATCCACCAATGTCCTTCCACCAAATTTTTGCCCGTTCAACATAAAACTCTCGCATTGCTGTTGGCACAACCTCAAACATAGCATCGTAGAAATCACGTAGTTTTATCTCCATTGATTCAAGCATTTTAGATGGTATACGTTCATTTTCAAGATCAATTTCAGGTAGATAGCGACGTATAGCCTTTAATGCACTTTCTCTACATAGCGATTTGATATCAGCACCAGTATACCCATGCAATTCATTCGCAAAATCTTTCAAATGAATATCTTCCGCAAGAGGCATTCCACGAGTATGTATATGTAGAATCTCTAATCTTCCATCAGTATTAGGAACTGCAACTTCAACCTCTCTATCAAATCTTCCAGGCCTTCGTAATGCAGGGTCTACACTATCAGGACGATTAGTTGCGCCAAGTACTACAACATTACCTCTTTCATTCAAACCATCCATAAGTGCTAATAACTGTGCAACTACACGTTTTTCAACATCTCCATACGCTTCCTCTCTTTTTGGTGCAATTGCATCAATCTCATCAATAAAGATGATACTAGGAGAATTATCCTTTGCCTCCTTGAAAATTTCTCTCAGTCTAGCTTCAGTCTCACCATAATATTTATTCATAATTTCAGGTCCATTAATCAGATACATGTTAGCATCTGATTCATTAGCAAGAACTTTAGCTATGAGTGTTTTTCCACAACCTGGTGGACCATAAAGTAATACACCACTATGTGGTTCTACACCAAGTCGGCTAAAAAGCTCAGGGTGTCTAAGTGGCAATTCAACAATCTCTCTCATCGCTTTTAGTTCATCACCAAGTCCACCCACCTCTTCGTATGTTATACGAGTTTTTTTATCGCTAGCAGCTTCTGAAAGTATTTTTAGATTGGAAGAACGGTCAATTTTAACAACACCTTTAGGAGATGATTTACTAATCTTAAATTCTATAGAGTTACCCAAGATCATAACTGAAATTTCATCACCATTTGTCAAAGGCAATCCTTTTAGTCTATTTTTAACAAAATCAGTGAATTCTTTATCAACAGTTACAACATCATTAACTGGCATCAATGTTACTAGTTTAGCAGTTTTTGTACTAACCTTTCCTACTGTTACTACATCATTGATAGACACATCTACATTCTTTCTAGTTTGACCATCTATACTAATTATATCTGGATTTTTTTCATCTTCATCTGCAGGCCAAACAATTACACTAGTTGTTTTTTTACCTAGTATCTCAATTATATCACCAGGTGCAACATGCATGTAATCCATGGCATCAGGACCAATTCTGGCTCTTTTTTTACCGACATCTCGTTGCTTAGATTCACCAACTCGCATTTGTAATGGTTCTTCTTTTACTGGCATGATATTACCTACACATCAACAGACATTCTACTCATATTCAAAACTTCAAACTCACTTACACCATCAACAGAGTGCAGAGTATTTTCTAACGAATCCATCTGTCCCTCCTTATCATCCAAAATAAATTCTGATTTTAGATAATTCAGACCAAATGCAAGTGGTTCTTTTTGAAAATTCCTCAATTTTATACCATCTTTCAGATTAGTTCTGATAGTTTCTATCAATCCATCTAAATCAACGTCTATTCCGGTAGGAAGTATTTTTGTAATCAAAAGTAATTGTGCCATTTTTAAGGACCTTCGAAATTACAAACTGAGCATTTATAGTTTCTAACTGCCACTCTACAACTTTCACACCTCCAAATCAGATCTCCTTTTTCACAGTTAGGACAATTGAATTTGACGCATTTATCATTAGGCATGATATTTCTATGACAGCAACTACAAATTGGTAATACTAGACTTGGTGACATTCTAAAACTTGCTGATGGTGTACTGCATTTATACCTTATTACATTCTAATTGGTTAACCAACTAGTAGACGTTTAATCTCAGATCCCATAAGGTTTTGTGCAGCTGCTAGAGATTTACGTACACCAAGTAATTTTATTATAGATGCTGTATGAAAATCAAAATCATCCTTGCTAGAGATCTCGGATAATATCTCTGGTGTAATCATATCAAATATTTTATCAACTGTTTTATTGTCAATTTTTTGTAGTACCTTTCTGGCAAGTTGCTGTTTTTCAAACTCCTTTCCAAATTTACTATACCAAGATTCTTGATATTGCATAAGTTGAAAATCATCATTTGTTTCTAAATATTTTGCAATTGCTTTACCAGCCATAATTCCACCCATACCACATGAATAAATCCCACCTGCAGTAGTTGGTTTTGATTGTCCGGCAGCATCACCAACCGTCACAACATCTTTGGAAACAAAATTTTTGATTGGCCCATTTATCCAGATTGGGGAAAATATTTTTCTTATAGTTGAATATTTTCCTTTACCTTTTAGAAATTCTTCGATAGTTTTAGAAGTGTTAATGTCCTTACCGGCTACACCAACTTTGCCTATACCATTTCCCGATGGTATTATCCATCCAAAAAAACCAGGATATTTAATTTGATCAAAATACACTTCAACGTGACCATTTACTATCCAATCTGCATACACTTCATATTGTGCAGATAATAATATACCATTTCTGTTATTATTTACTAACGCTCCAACTCCTCTACAATCAACTAGAATTTTACAATCGATGTTACCAATTGACGTGCTGACACCTTCTTTCGTCTTTTCTTTATAGCTTGAATTCACAATTATTTTTGCACCATATTTTTGGGCTTGATATGCTGCCTGCTTATCTAATTGCCTTCTATCAACAGAAATGATTTGCTGATTTTTTGAGTTAATTTCAAGCGTTTTACCACTAGGTGAAAAAATAGATGCATTATTGATTGCACAGTCATAGATCTTTTCCGATGTATTGATCCCCAAGTCATTTAATGCAGTCTTACTTACTAATCCACCACAATGATCAGGAGTACCAATCTCAAATCCTTCTTCTAAAACTAAAACAGAATATCCTTTTTTTGCTACTTCTCTAGCAGTTAATAGACCAGAAATACTTCCACCTGCGATAACTATATCATATTTATCCACAAACACTCCAATCTGTATTATTCAATTAATGTTTCGACCAAATTGCAAAGTTTTTCATAATACATAATTCTTGTAAGCATTATGACAATAAAACAGGTGATTGTAGTTAGAAATGACCTTGATATGGGTAAGGGAAAAATTGCTGCTCAAGTAGGCCATGCATGTGTGCTAGGTGCTGAGCATGTAAGAAAATCCAATCCTGAGTGGTTTTCTAAATGGTGGAGTGGACAAGAAAAAGTTGTACTCAAAGTTTCAAGCTTGAAAGAACTTGAACAAATCAAGCAGGATGCCATTGAACTTGGTTTGCCATGGTCTGAAGTTACTGATGCTGGACATACACAGATCTCTCCAGGAACCACAACCTGCATTTCACTTGGTCCTGCACCAGAAGAAAAAATAGATAAGATCACTGGAAATTTGAAATTACTGTAATCATTTTCATATTTATTGCAATAAAATATAATGTAGTATTGTAGTTTTTTCATTATGAAGACACGGACAAAGGGAATTATCTTTTTTGCATTTGTTGGAGGAATTATGCTAGCTTCTGGAGTTACAATAGCTATACCTTCTTCATTTTTTGAAAACAGCGATACTGCATTGGATTCTTTGGACGATATTGACCTTGATTCCTTAGACTATGTTGGTGATCAGCGATTACAATTTTGCGGCGTAAATGATAAAGCAAAATCTAATTCATATGTAAAAGAATACAAGATACCTACACCATGTACTCAACCTCTTGCAATAACAACTATGCCAGATGGAACAGTTTGGTTTGCACAAACAAACACTGGAATGATTGCAAAATTTGATCCACCATCAGAAACATTCACTCAATACAAAAACCCGGACTGGGATAGATTACAAACAGTATGGATTGAGGAGGCACTTCTACAGAATGTACTGCCAATAAAACTGCGTTCAATGATGTGGGGAATGGATTATTCTCCGGATGGTTCAATCTGGTATACTGATGGTGACAATGGTGCAATATGGAAATTTTTACTATCTGATGAATCATATCACGTACTTTCATTTCCACGTGAGGATGATTCAGAGCAAGTCTTTCCACAAAAATTAGCAGTTGATGGTTCAAGGATAATTGTTAATGACTTGTTTGGAAGTAAGCTTTCTTTTTTTGACTTTGTTCAAGTAGGACAAGCGATACGAACTTTTGCTATTCCCTCCCCAATCGCTGGATCTTTAACGAGTGATTTCACAATTGATTCTAAAGATAATGTATGGTATACAACTTGGATTCCAAATGAGACTGGAATACTTGTAAAGTTTGATTATCCTAAATATGAAAAACAACAAGCAATATCCTCCACAATCACAGATGGACTTCTTTTACAAGAGTTCATTGAATTTTACCAGTTTCCATCTGGAATGGATACACCAAATGGAATTGCAGTTGGTCCAAATGAAAAAATTTGGATAGCTGACACGTCGGGAAACTTTTTCTTCAGTTTTGATCCTGAGATAGAAAAATTCACAAAATATGTTACATCAATTCCACACGAAGATTCGTATGGTAATTTAAAACTTCCAACATATTCATCAAATCCATATTGGATTGAACAATTAGATGAAAAATTAGTTATGAACGAACACAATGCAAACCGAATAGCAGTATTTGATCCTATCAAGGAAACAATGGTAGAATATACTGTACCTTCAAGAAACACTAGTTGGGCTGACTGTGAAGGAATTGAGTATTGTGGTGTTGCCCAGGTATTTGGCTTTACAGTTGATGATAAGAAAATATGGTTTACTGAATGGGTAGAAAACAACATAGGTGTAGTAGATACATCGATACCACTTCCATTTGACATTAATCTTAATCGAGAAAATATTATTTTAGAGAGAGGTGAAACTACTGAAATTACACTTGAATTTAGTTCAACAGATACTACGCCATATGGACATTTGGTAAATATATCTACAACTTCATTATTTACCGATTTGGCAATTAATCCTGAATCAACTGAATTTTATTCTAACGATTCAGGTTCAGAAAGTATCATAATACAAATTACTGCAAGTGATAGCGCGTTACCAGATACACATAAAGTTCTTCTTGGCGCATATAACGATGAGATAGCAATCTCCAAATTTATCACTGTGACAATAGAGTGATTCCAAAAATTGATTCTGAAATAGGAATCACAGTATACTCAACAAAATTTTCTGGTTCTGGTGGAACAATCAAAAATCAAAATGATGATTTTATTGTATCAGAGATTATCACAGAAAAAGCACATGCAATGATTAATGAAGATTCTGGCTATGCGGTTTACAAGCTAAAAAAAAATGGTATTGATACAACACATGCACTAAATGAAATTTTTAAAAAATACGGTGTTAGGCTTAAGGCATTAGGTTTGAAGGATGCATCAGCCATAACTGAGCAGTTTGTTTTTACGACAAATAAAACTAGGCGTGATTTCGAAGTTCAAGAACCAAAATATAGTTTAAAAAAAATTGGATTTTCATCTAAACCATTATCAAAAAAAAATATGATCGGCAATCATTTTCAAATCAAAATTAATGATCCAACTACGACATTATGTGATTTTAACGAATATGATAAAATTTTAAATTTTTATGGCTACCAAAGATTTGGTTCCCAAAGACCAGTAACCCATTTAATTGGAAAATCATTAATTCAGAAAGATTTTGGAATGGCTGTTGAGCTTTTACTGTCATTTACTTCTCAATATGATACGTCAAAAAATACTGAAATTCGAGAAGTAATGAAAGATAAATCTAGGTTTTCTTATGCTATGAGTATTATACCAAATGGAATGGATTTGGAAAAAATTGTGTTAAAACAAATGATAGAACATAATGATCCAGTTCTAGCCATACGTGCTTTACCATTATCAATAAGGCGATTTTTTGTACAATCATATCAATCATATATTTTTAATAAGACATTGAGTGCATCTTTTGAAAATAATGAAGAATTATTCTCTCCACAAGAGAATGATGTATGTTATGATAAAAATGGTAATTTAGGAAAATTTGAAAATGATCCTTACCAAAGATTATCTATTCCCTTTGTTGGATATTCATATTACAAAAAAACTCGTTTCCATCATTACATAAAAAAAATTTTAGAGGATGAACAAATAACAGAGAAGGATTTTTTTGTTAAAGAAATGCAGGAGATAAGTAATGATGGCGGATTTAGAAATTCATCTATAAAATGTGATAATTATAAATTGGAAGATAATATTGTGTCATTTTCACTTTCAAGAGGTTCTTTTGCCACTATTCTTCTTCGAGAAATAATTAAACCTGATAAACCCCTGCTTTCTGGGTTCTAGGCTGCTATAGGTAAACAGAATTAAGTAATGACTTAATGATTTTTTTACTTTATCTTTAATCCAGATTTTTTTAGTATTTGGCATGTCTAATTGGCTATCATCAGATGAAACTGATTCTCTATTTGCCCGCCATTCAACCTTTGTAATTTTCTGTATAGCAGCATCATCAGCTCTAATTCTTTTTGTTGCACTGAAACCAATAATTGAAGATGTTACTTCTGAAACACCTATGATAATCAATATCATGTTTGTGCCGACATTTATTATAGGATTTCTTTACGGCCTGAAGATTACTGAACGTGTAATGAATCCATCAGATGCAAGATCTCCAATCAAACGTGGAATTGTAAAGATTTTTCTGTTCTTTTTTGTTATTGGAGGATTATTCAGCTCCGTAAATTTTGCTTTACATGGAGGCAGTATGGTACCAGATGGTGCTATTTTTGATGTCGGTGTGATTGATTGGTTAATAAAATTAGTTACATACAATGGTGGAGCTACTTTTCTCATTGTATCTAGCATAGTTTTAATGGCTGCAGCCACTCGAAAAATTGTAGGTTTAGGAGGAGGTTATCTTGGTAAGATCATTTCATTTGTTGGAACATTTGTTTTCTTTTCAATGGTATCAGTTAGCCTTACGCAGAATGATCCAACTCACTCACAAGTATTTTTGTATACATTTTTCTATGCAGGTATTATATCTGGCGCATTATATGAGATGAATAAATTAACAACCAAACAAAACATGTGGGAAGATTATTCAAACGGCTATCTATAAATCGGTCATTCTTAATTTTCCTTTTCACTCAATAGCAGTTCTTGTTCCGCATGAGCAATTACCCATGTTCTATATTTCCAACATTCAGAACTATCAACATCTCTGGTTTCTATACATTCTTGAACCTGCAACTCATCTATCCATTTAGCACATTGCGGTTCTTGGAAATCACTAACTTTACAATCTTCAAAAACCGCTACTTGCTGTCTTTGTATTGTATCACCAAAAAGAACATCTCCACCTATGGTCAACTGTAATAATCCTATAAGAGATAGTGAAGCTGCAACCATAATCATGCCATATCCAACTTTTCTTTGATGATGAGGTTCTTTCATATTATATTTGAAGCGAAACTAGTACCATTTAATCCTTCAGCAGATCCTTGGAACTAGTGTAGTTATAGGATCATTCGAAAAAGAAAAAAACTAGAATCTTTATCAATTGCTATGGCTATACAGATTCTTCAATATGAGTTTCTTGGCCCAATAGGATTATCCGAGTGGGGTCCTCCAATGGACAAAGTTGTTTATATCATATTTACAAAAAACAAGGAAGTTTTTAACATGCTATATGTTGGTGAATCTGATAAAACGGAAGAATTGGATTTTTTTACAAAAAATCCTAAATTCAAATGTTGGATATCACATGCGGGTAATGAGGAAAATATTTACCTTTCAATTTACCCGATGTGGGAATCTAGTGAATCTGAACGACTGCAATTAGCTCAAAAAATTGTCAATAAATACGAGCCAATTTGTAATCAAGCCGTTGACGATAGCCAAAACTGAGCAGATTCATGCATCAGTTTTGTTTTTTATTTTGAATAATTCTAATGTGAGTAGATCAAGTGCCTTTTTCATATGTTCCAACTCTTGAAACATATTAAGCTCACCTTGTGCCAGTGTTTTAAGAACACTAGACATTGATCTTTGGTAATCATCTGTAGATGAAGCTTCAAGACCATTAATTCTTGATATCATAATATCTAATTTTTTTACAATATCATCATGTGCGATATGTTTCTCCATGAAGTATTGACTATCACTTCATATATGAACTATTTTTTAGATTAGGTCTTCATCAATTTTTTTTATTGCTACAGAATACTCTTTACAATCACATGTTGGTATCATACATTTTCCACGTTTTAAGAGTGAATCATTTTCTATTGACAGATGTGCCTCATCCACATGATGACATTTTATACAGTTCACAAATTTTAAACCTGACACACATATTTTAAGGAATAAGAACCGCCCGTGCATCCATTTCTGAATTTTTGAGTTTAATCAAAGCTTGATTCACTTGTTCTAGAGGAAAAGTTTCTGTTATCACTTCTAATTTATTTTCATCTGAAATTTTAATTACATCTTCCATATCTTTTCTTGATCCTATCAAAGTACCTCTGACAGTTTTTTCTTCAAACGCCAAAAAATTTGGGATTTTACCAACTGTGGCAATAACTACTAAACCTCCCTTCTTTATTGATTTAATTGCAGTATCTGTTACTTGATCAACTGGCGCAAAAACAATCGCAGCATCAAACAAACCATATTTTTTGTTAACATCTTCCAGAAATTGTTCTTGATTAGATGAATAGACAAAAACATTTTCTGCTCCTAATTTTTTTGCTAGTTCTAAATGCTTGTTCTTTCTTGAAATCGCACTTATTTCACAACCCTCAACTTTGGCAAACTGTATAGCCATATGACCCACACCCCCTACACCAAAAATTGCAATTTTGTTATTTTTTTTGGGTTCAGCAGCCTTTACCGCCTTGTAAGCAGTTATTCCAGCGCAGAAAAGAGGTGCTGCATATTCAGGTTTCATGGTATCAGGGACTTTCGTTGCAAAATCTTCTGAGACAGTTATGTATTCTGTATAACCACCCTTGAGTGATTCACCAGTCACATCCATCTTTTCACAAAGATACTCTTTACCATCATTACAATACTGACAGTCTAAACAAGAACTAAGCAATGGAGTTATTCCTACTCTATCACCTATCTTGAATTTTCTAACATTGTTTCCAACCTCTACAATCTTTCCCACAATTTCATGCCCAGGAACTGTTGGAAGTGTTGGTGGTATACCTATATCTTCCCAATCACCTTCTATGGAATGTAGCTGTGAATGACATACACCACATGCTTCAATTTTTACCAAAACCTCTTTGGGATTTGCAATTTCATGTCTATCGATTTCAGTAAGCTTTAATGGATTTGATTCTACAGGACCGAGTTTTGAAAGAATCATTGCACGCATTTTCTTAGGCATAATCATTAACTTTGATATATGTTCTTAAATTTTTGTAAACAATAAGAATTAAAATCAGTTTAAAACTATTTTTTATTAATGGATTATCGACTTACTGCTGAAGATAAAGAGAGGATAAAACTTCTTGATGAGGTTACAAAGAATAAATTTCAAAATCTTAGCCTTGAGCAATTAATACGATTACAGGAATTATTGAAAAAGAAGGATTATAGTCATGAAAAAAAGGCAGATAAATCAAAGAAGAAACTGCTTAATCAAATTAATGTAGAAATTTACAAACGTGATGATAGTGCTATCTGGAAATAATTAGATTACATACAAATAGTTTATTTGGATTCAATATTTTATGAGTGAAAACAAATTAGGTAGTGAATCCAGTCCATATCTGTTACAACATGCTAAAAATCCAGTACATTGGTATGCGTGGGATGATGAAGCACTTGCTAGAGCAAAAAAAGAAAACAAACCAATCTTTCTAAGTGTAGGGTATAGTTCATGTCATTGGTGTCATGTTATGGCACACGAATCATTTGAGGATGAAGAAACTGCAAAAATCATGAATGAGAATTTTGTTAATATCAAAGTAGACAGAGAAGAACGCCCTGATTTGGATGATGTTTATCAGAAGGTTTGCCAAATGTCTACTGGGCAGGGTGGTTGGCCATTGAGTGTGTTTCTTACCCCAAATCAAAGACCATTTTATGTTGGAACATATTTTCCCGCGATGGATTCGTATGGAAGACCTGGATTTGGAAGTCTTTGCAGACAATTGGCACAGTCATGGAAAGAAAAACCAAAAGATGTGGAAAAGGCAGCCGATAATTTTGTACAGAATTTAGACAAACTTCAACCTACCACCACAACTTCTTCAGTTGATAAATCAATATTTGATGAAGCAGCGGTTAATCTTTTACAAATTGCTGATCCTATACATGGTGGTTTTGGGCAAGCGCCAAAATTTCCAAACGCATCTAATTTATCATTCATGTTTAGATACTCAAAACTTTCTGGAATATCCAAGTTCCAAGAATTTGCATTGAAAACTTTAAAAAAAATGGCTAAAGGTGGAATCTTTGATCAAATTGGTGGCGGTTTTCATCGTTATTCTACTGACACAAAATGGTTAGTGCCACATTTTGAAAAAATGTTGTATGATAATGCACTGTTACCTATAGTTTATTCTGAAGCGTATCAGATTACCAAAGATCCTTTCTTTGAGAACGTTGTAAGGAAAACTCTTGATTATGTCATCCGTGAGATGACATCAAATGAAGGCGCATTTTTTTCTGCACAAGATGCTGATACAAATGGGGAAGAGGGTCAAACGTTTGTATGGAAAAAGCAGGAAATTGAAAAAATTTTGGGTGAGGACACTGAAATCTTCTGTATTTATTATGATGTTACCGATGGAGGTAATTTCGAGGGTAATACAATCCTTGCAAATAACATTAATGCATCTTCTTTGGCTTTCAAATTTGGAAAGAATGAATCTGAAATACAGACTATAATTTCAAAATGCTCTGACAAACTACTTGAAGTTAGAAACAAAAGGGAGCAGCCCGGGAAAGATGATAAGATTATAACTTCATGGAATGGCTTGATGATTTCCGCCTTTTTATCAGGCTATAAAATAACTGATAACATAAAATATTTTGATATCGGAAAAGCGTCAATAGATTTCTTTGAAAACAATTTTGAGAAAAATCATATTTTGTATAGAACATTCAAAAATGGCAAGTCGAAGCTGAATGGGTATTTAGATGATTATGCATATATGGCAAACGCATCAATTGATATGTTTGAAGCTACTTCACAACCAAAATATTTAGTATTTGCAATTAATCTTGCTAACTATCTATTAACACATTTTTGGGGTGATTCCATTAATGGATTTTTTTTCACATCTGATAATCATGAAAAATTGATCATACGTCCAAAAAATAATTATGATCTTTCAATGCCATCTGGTAATTCAGTTGCCGCACATATGTTGCTTAGGCTTCATCATATAACACAAAATGAGCAATTTTTAGAAATATCCAAAAAAATTATAGAATCACATGTAATATCTGCAGCTGAAAACCCATTCGCATTTGGATATCTACTTAATGTGTCATATCTCTATTATCAGAAACCCACTGAAATTACTATAATCAATGATAAGAATCCCAAGATTATTTCATATTTAAGAAAAAAATTCCTTCCAGAATCAATTATGGTCATAGTACCAAATCAAAATAATTTGAATGTTTTATCGAAATACCCATTCTTTTCTGGAAAAGAATTTCAAGATAATGAAACAAACGTATTTGTATGTAAAAATTTTAGTTGTTCATTACCTCTGTCTGATTTATCTGAGATAGAAAAAGAACTCTAAATCTTTTTTAAATCTACTTGTAATTTTTCCCCAACTTGAGGTCTACCCATTTTATCATATCTATTCTTAGGCATTGTTATAGCAATTGATGTATGTTGGTAGTTTTTTATTTTGATTGTTGGTTGTGATTGTAATATTGCTTCAAGTAATGGCATTACTTGCTGCTTAGTTTCTTGATCAAGTTTTTTTGAAACAGATTCCATAACGAGTTGTTTTTGTGAAATAGGTTCTAACTGAACATCTTCCGTTAATGTAATTTGTACATACGGACCATTATCTATTATTTGTTGTATTTTGTATCCTATGATATCAGACAATAAGATAACTAAAACATGTTGGAATTTATCTCTAACTAATTCTTTATTCTAATTTAGTTATACATTTTCGTTCATGATAGATTTTTTTATAATTTCCGTATTTTTTGTTATCATCTCATTGAACTCTTGAATATCTTCCATATCTGGAACTTGTTTTTGATTTGAATATGCCTGAAGAAAACTTGAATAAATACAACCGATTATGATACCAAAGGCAGTATCTGTTATTGAATTAATTTCTGAACTAAACTCTTGCGCTATTTCTCTATACGATTTTGCTTCCTTCACGTAATAATCAATTAATCCTTCTAAAAATTCCTGATTTTCTTTTGAAATTACCATTTATTATGAAAGATGTGCGATTTATAATAATTAATTGTTCTTTGAAATGGAGTTTTAGTTAGAATGATGTATGCCGATAGTGACACCATTAGAAGTGTACCAGAAGCAAAAGGAAATTCTGGCACTGCGGTATATTCTTCCGATTCTGCAGTAAGTGAATAATTGACAATTTCATGTGATTCTGATCCATCCAGAATAGCAATAACAAAAACTGATTCATCATTCGCTCTAAGATAATCTGGTTCCGTACTAGTTTTTGATACACCAACAATATTTCCATCTTTATCATACAATGTAGCAATCACATTTATCATGTTAGCAGTAGCATCACCGTGATTTGCAACAGTTCCCTGTATTATCAGATTCTGCGATGGCCCATATTTCATTTCTGATGATGTAATTTCAATCACTTGGTTTTTTGGATACGCAACTTTGTAATCAATATCTAAAAGATAATTATCTATTGTACCTATTTTTTCAGTTATTTGCAAATCAAACACCGCTTTCATCCCAGGCATAATCAAATTTGTTAATGTGGTAGTATTTGCTTCATGAATAATATTTTCTTCTGAATAAATAATAGCAGATACAACAACTTGATTCAACGGAGTGTTTGAATCATTAATTATTTCTCCAGCGATATGAATTGTATCATCAGTACTGATGTATTGATAGTCATTTTCAATGTAAACTTCAGCCCAGACACCTGGTATTACAAATATCAATAAAACAATAAACACAGCTACTATTTTCAATATACTTCATTCCTTGATATAATTAATGAAGTTATGGGTTTAATTGACCTTGAGCTGATTTGTATTTAGCCAAAGCAGCCATCTCATATTCAAACGAATCTTGTAGCAACGAGTCAGATCTTACACGCTTTGCATCATCACCAGTTTCAACCCACTCAATCATTTGGTTGTCGCTTTCTAATTGAGATTCAGATGACAATTTAAAGAGCTTGACAGATGATACAAAAGAGTTTGGTACTGATAGTTTATCATATTGAAGAACAAGCTCTTCCATTTCTTTTATATGATTTTTAGTCAGTTTCAAGAATCCTTCCTTAGTCAGGCTACCATCTTTGAACATGGATACATTCGAGTCAAACGTATGAGTTAGTTTTTTTAAATCCTCTTGGATTATTTGTAATTCTTCCCCAAATATTTTACCTCTAACAGTTCCCTGCTCATTTGAATATGTAATGAATATACTAGAAGCAATTATAACAATTCCAGCAATAACCGCAACATACATCAAAGAGCCTTTCTTTTTACCTCTTCTTTTTTTCAAGATTAATCTATATAATTCCCTTCTGCATCTGTAGATAGTTCTAACGTCATTAATGTACCACTAATGAAAGAATCATTTCTAATCGTTCTAACACGTGAAATATCTAAATGATAAGGAAATATTTCAACAACTACACTCCCAACTTTAGGGTTATCTGGAGCATCTGTCACTTTAATATCATCTTTTTTGATTCCCAGTTGTTGCAATTTTTTAAGACTGTGATCAACTAATGGTTCTGGATATTTATGGTCTAACACGAATACAGTTCCTACATACTCAATTTTTTCCAATTAGAATAAGCGTTAAGTTATGGCATATAATCATTAGGAATTAACCACATTAAGCGTCATTGTACTAACAATACGGGTTAACCGTCTAATCTTCAAAGCAACCGTTTCATCAAAAGTTTCTTGTGAAGCTGCATCAATTTCCACAATCACGTCATAAGCTCCAAATGTAACATACGCATGAGCAACCTGTGGTATCTGCTTTAATTCTTCAATAATGTACTCCTCAGCACCCAAATCACAATTCAATAGGACAAATCCTTTATGCATATTCTATTAACTTAATTTATTATGTTGGCTTGGCTTTAAATCTTCTTTATTACCAACGTCTTTTTTGATTGAAATTATGTCGTTTAACATATTCTGTTTTGTTGGTTCTTTTTTCATATTGATCACGTGAAGGCTGTCGTCTTCTCGTAAATTGTTTCATAGGTTTTCTAAATTGACGGAAATTCTGTCGTGGCATTGATCTCCTTTTTAATGGATCTGGTATGCTAATCTTTATTCCAAGCTTTTCATTCAAATCTGTCATCTTTACTTTTGTCTGCTTTTTGATTGCCTCCCATTCAGCAACTGAAGAGTAAGAAACTAAAGTTATTGCTCTACCTTTTGCACCAGCACGAGCTGTTCTTCCTATTCTATGGAAATATACCATATCTTGATTAGGAATATCATAATTTACTACAAGTGCCACTGCAGGAATATCAATTCCCCTAGATGCTACATCTGTAGCAACTAGAATATCAGCTTTAGATTTTCTGAACCTTTGCATAGAATCTTCTCGTTTATGTTGAGACATATCACCCTCAATTGTAACCACACTTTCACGTGCTTTGTACAATTCCCTTGCCACTGTTCTAGTCCGCATTTTTGTTGAACAAAATACAATACATTGCCCAATATTACCATCAAGAAAATCAAACAAGAATTTCATTTTTTCTTTATCTTTTATTATCAAAAATGATTGATCAATTCCAGCACCACTAAGATCATCTGCATCAACGAGAATTCTTTTTGGAGAAATCATGTTAGTTTCAGCCAACCGCATGATTTCAGGTGGCATTGTAGCAGACCATAATGATACAGTTTTTTCTTCTGGTGTTAGATCTAAAATAAACTCGATATCATCAACAAAACCCATATCTAGCATTACATCAGCCTCATCTAGAACAACATGTTTTATGTTATTGAATTTTATAGTTCCTCTTTTCAAATGATCAATTAGTCTACCTGGAGTAGCAACTAATATTTCCGGTTTTTTTCTTAATGCATCAAACTGTATTCCCATACCTTGTCCTCCATAAATTGTTGCAGTTTTGATTCCTATGTTTTTAGCAAATCGTTTAATTTCACCTGTTATTTGTATTGCCAGTTCTCTAGTTGGTGCCATAATAACACCCTGTATTCCTGCTTTTGGAGTTACCAATTGTAACATAGGAAGTGAATATGCAGCAGTTTTACCAGTGCCAGTATGCGCTTGACCAATAACATCATTACCCTCCAATAAAACAGGAATTGCACGCTCTTGTATCGGGAATGGTGTATCGAACCCAATATCATCAAGCACACTCAATAGTGATTTTTCTAGTCCTAATTTTGCGAATTTTGTCATTTTATTTTTTAGCAATAACGGAGAACGCTGTTGCCTAATCCGCTATTATTTTCTAATATTGGAATTTTTTAAATCGGTATAATAAACCCTTGTCGACGTTTATCCGTACGTCATTGTAAATTTTGATTAAGCCAATGACGAGATTTGAACTCGCGACCTGCTGATTACAAATCAGCTGCTCTAGCCAGGCTGAGCTACATTGGCATGATGTATCAGAATAATTAAGATAATTTAAAATGTTCTTAAAGCACCATATATGGTATATCACTTTAATAATCACCAGATCTGAAAAATCTCTATGCAGTTGAAGTATATCCCACCAAAAAAACTAAAGGTACTCATCATCATGTTTTTTGTAGCAGCAGCTTTTGGAATTTTTGTAGGATTAGTAATAGCAAAAGGTGGTCAAGGATTCTATATTACACTGCTTGGAGTTGTTAATTTATGCTTAGGTGGATTTATGGCGTATCTTTTAATGACTCAAAAACCCAAAGTACGTGATAGTAGGAAAAGAAAATAAAACATAATCTAGTTAAGTTCTTAATATAGCTGAAAATTACAAATAATCAATGCTTGATCTAGTTGCCAAAAAATTATTTCTTACAAAAGGTGTCGGTATTGCTGATGATAAGTTAACAAGTTTTGAATTTGCATTGAGAAATGCTGGAATTTCTGGAACAAACATAGTATTGATCTCTAGTATTTTTCCACCACGTGCAAAATTAATACCTCGAAAAGAAGGTCTGAAACTAATCAAACCTGGCCAAATACTATTTACAATTTATTCAAGAACACAAACAAACGAACCTCACAGACTGATTTCTGCATCTGTAGGAGTAGCACAGCCAAAAGATAGATCAAAATATGGTTACCTTTCTGAATACGATGCCTATGGACAAAATGAATCAAAGGCGGGAGATTATGCAGAGGATATAGCTGCACAAATGCTGGCATCATCACTTGGAATTAAATTTGATCTCGATAAAAGTTGGGACGAAAAGCGCCAACAATGGACCATCTCTGGCCAAATCTATAAGACAAAAAATATCACACAATCTGCAAAGGGTGATAAAAATGGAAAATGGACAACTGTGTTTGCCGCAGCAGTTTTAATAGTTTAGATTTTTTTAATTGTTTTAATCTTGATTATAACTAGTGCTGGAACAATAAAATACATTCCAATATTTAACAGGATGACACCAATTCCATATCCAAGCATCTCAGATTCTGAGTCGATGTCAGCATATTGTAATAATGTAAGTGAAGTTAGAAGTGGAGTTAGTGTTAGTTTTACAACCTCCTTGAATACTGGGTTTTCTCGTTCATAATCAGCTATTGTTGGAGAAAATGAATAATAGAACTGATTAAAACTAGTCATGAATGCAGTACCAGATTCAGTTTTAAGTACAGTGTTGTCACGAATCTCTCGTAAGAATTGGACTTGTGG
>JASMGS010000065.1 GCA_030751155.1 Candidatus Nitrosopelagicus sp. | reverse complement strand
TATCGACCCCGCGGTTTGGTACCTCGATGTCGGCTTTTCCTATCCTGGTCCTGCAGCAGGGGCCAAGGGTGAGGCTGCTCGCCTATTAAAAGGGAACATGAGCTGGGTTTAGACCGTCGTGAGACAGGTCGGTCTCTGCCTGATGGAAGCGCGGCTGTCTGAGGGGAAGTTGCTCTCAGTACGAGAGGAACAGAGCAACGTGGCCACTGGTCTACCGGCTGTCTGATAAGGCAGGCCGGGCAGCTAAGCCGTTTGGATTAAGTGCTGAAAGCATCTAAGCACGAAACCCATCCCGAGACAAGACAGCCTTTCGTAAGATGAAGGTTCGCAGAAGAAGACTGCGTTGATAGGATGGATGTGTAGATCACAAGCTTCGGCGAGTGGTGAGCATGCCATTACTAATAGACCAACACATCAGCACGGCCACGTACATAGAGACTATACATGACGATTCATATTTTTAATTTGAATAGTGTAAACTATAGACAAATTCACCATACATTTTCATAAGATAATTTGTGGTATAATGAATGAAGAACTTAGATTATATGTGGTATACTGTAGGAAAACTTTGTGAGGGGTATTTCACCTAAAGTCCAAGGAAGAGTAACTCCAATCCTAACGGTAAATACCATTCTGTCCTCACAATTTCCATAAGTTGATATTCTCAGAATTATAATGTCATATATGGAATATTCTGAAAGTATTGAGCTTTATGCTGCACCATGTCGTGAAATCCAAAATGAGGCTGGTGTAAGATTTGCTGCAGTAATAGATCATAGTGGCAAAAAAATTGCTGGCGGTTTTAGGGACGGTGTTATTCCTTTTGAGGGTGATGAACAGAAACTACAAGATTTCTTCAAGATTGCAGTAGATCTTTCATCAAAGAACGATAATTTTTCACGTTCCTTAGGTGCATTAAATTACATAGCGTCAAGAAGAGACAAAGTCATATTGATCAGCTTTCCGTTTCCATTGAGCGAAAAAATTCTGTTGGTTTCTGCAGAACCTAACCTGGAAATTGAAAAATTGGCATCAAAAATAGTTAATATTTTCTCTGATTCCTCTATAACATCAGATTGATAATATTGCTCGTTTTTCCACTGTGATAACCCTGGAAACTTTTTTATCAAGATATTTTTGTATAATTGTATGACTGAAAATGATTCTCCCAGTAACCAAGCATATGTTTTATTGAATGTTGATTATAAACATCAGAAGGATATTATCAATAAAGCTAAAACACTATCAACTGTAAAAAATGTCAAGACAATGTATGGAATTTATGAAGTCATGATAATCTTAGAATCTAATGATATGCATGCTATTAAAAAAACAATTGATGTTGATATACATAATCTTGACGGAATTACAAATATGACTTCATTAGTCACTGTTGGCACCAAAGATATTCATTCAATTTTAGAATAAGAAATGCAAGAAGAATTTGAAATCGTAATAGTAGGAGCCGGACCGGCAGGTCTTTCAGCTGGAATATATGTTGCAAGACAAAATGTATCATGTTTGGTTATATCAAAAGATTTGGGGGGTCAAATGAACCTGATTCCAAGATTAGAAAATTATCCTGGCACTATAATGTCAAGTGGACCAATATTGGCTAAAACACTTGAAACTCAATATTTGTCATTCAAGGGTGAAATAATTTATGACACTGTCGAAAAAATTGATGAGTCAGAAGATGGATTTAAAATTAAAACTAATCGTTCTGAGTACAAGTCAAAGGCAATTGTGTTAGCACCTGGTAAGGTGCCAAATATGTTAGGTATTGAAAACGAATCACAGTATTATAACAAAGGAATTCATTATTGTACTAAATGTGATGCACCATTTTATCAGGGTAAAACTACAGCATCTATAGGTGTAGGATCTTATCTTGTTGAGTCTGGATTATTATTATCTAGAATGGCTTCTAAGATGTACCTAATTGTGAAGGGTTCAAAACTTGCAGGTGATAAAGATCTTGTTGCAGCCTTGGAAAATAATAAAAATATTGAAATTGTTACACAGTCGTCAGTAAAAGCAATCACTGGAAATTCCGTTTTAGAGCAAATTACAATAATTGATTCATCCGGTACTGAAAAAGTATTAGATGTTGATGGTTTATTTATAGAGATGGGTTCAAAAATTAATCTTGATTTTGTTAAGCATTTGGTAAAAATAAATACCAAAGGTGAAATTGAAATAGAATCAGGTGGTATGACAAGTCATCCTGCAATATTTGCAGCTGGTGATGCAACAACAATTCCATATAAACAGATTGTTGTAGCGTGCGGAGATGGGTCTAATGCTGGTCTTTCTGCATTCAATTATCTTGAAAAACTAAAAGGTAAACCAGGTGTACGTGCTGACTGGAAAAAACAAATAGGTGATCAAGTATTTCATTATTGATTATTTTTATTGAATAGATTAGATTTAGCTCAAATATGTTAATACTATGAAAACACTACTAATTTTTAGGATTTAGAATGAATGTAAGAAGCCGATTAATACCCATTGCAATCATAACCGTTGGTGCAATATTACTTCTGTATAATTCAATTTAGTGGAAATCAAAAATGAAAATGAGGTTTTAACGCCTCATTTTCAGTCGGTTTTTGGAGTCGACATGATTTGTTTAATTTATCAAAATAAAAATGTTAATTCAATAATTAACTATGCTTCATATCGTCGCGGATCTCATCAATAATCAGAGCAAATCGTCTTCATCATCAGCAATAATACTAAAATGTTCAATTATAAAGAATTTTATGAATACCCTTAAACCCAATATTTTTTTTACGGAAGATTTAATCTTAGTATATCTAAGTGATATTATGTTATTATGGATAGTTTTTGCTGCAATTGGTATTTTAGCCGCAATTATTTTGGTGTATAAATATTCAAAAACATCAAGATATGACACACTTGGATTTTCAATAAACTGTAAGACTTGTGGGAAAAAAACAAATGGTTTGAAATGTACATATTGTAAAGATGAGAAACATGACTGGAGATAGTCGTAACCCAGATTTATTAACTTAAAAACAAGATATGCGCTCACATTTTAATGGAATTACTGAATACTCCTACTGAGCTCAGGAGTAAAATTTTAGAAGAGGCCAAAAAAATTGGACTGACAGAACCATGCTATCAAAAAATGCTTGATTACACGATTGAAATTTTTGAAACAAATGGATTAGGAACCGAGTATTATGGTTATCATAATATTAATCATGAATTAGAAGTTACATTAGGCATATTATTAATTGGTAATAATAGAAAAAATATCTCTAAACTGTCAGATGATGATTTAAAATATCTTTTTGTCGCTGCACTTTTTCATGATTTAGATCCTCAGAAATATGTAGATAAACCACATGAAAAAAATGTTCTTGAACATATTGTAATAGATTCTACAATAAAAGATCTAATCAGTAAATCAAATCTTGATCTTGAAATAATTAAAGCATTAATTCTTAGAACAACATATCCTTGGACAGGAGAAGCAAAGAAGGAATGCGAACAAGAAATTCAGGAATACTTCAAAAAATCTAAAATTACTAGTGATAACTCAGAAAAACAAGAGCACCTTATGTGGGTAGGTTGGATACTTTCAATCATTGATAGGGTTATTGGGTATGCTTTAGGCGACTTTTCAAAGGCAATGCATCTAGCAAAAACAAATTCACATGCACTTGCCTGGCATCCATCGTTTACTGTTAGACGCTCTGTGACATATTTTGAAGATCTAATTGGGAAAGAATCTGAAATGTGTGAGATGGTACTGCGCTGTCTTCCAAAATATATGCGTAAGAACTTTATGGATAATGTTCAGGGTTTTCTAAAACTTCGTCAGCAAGAAATTCAAACGCAAAGTGATTTTCTGTATGATGATATAAAATTTACAACTAAAATTGAATCAACAAAAATGAAAAATAGTGCAGAATTTATCAATACATTACATTCCATTTATCTTGAACTTCCAAAACCATTACGATTAGAAAGAAATTTTAAAGAATCATTAACTGAGCCTACAACATTTTTGAACACATTACGATTGAGAGATAAGAACGGTCCTATCATTGGGTTCGCAAAGGGTGGACCATTAGAACGCTATCAACTTAGATCTGAAATCAAGGATGAAAATTTTGGAAAAAATAATACAATATTTTTAGAGCCTATTGCATTAAAAATGGGTTATTGGGGTCTTGGTGGTGGTCATGAGATGAGGCAGCTTTTTGTTATGCAGGCACATGCAATGAATTATGAATATCTTACAAGTTTTGCATTACGAGATGTTATTGAAAGACGTTGTAATGGTATGGAAAGAGCAGAATTTGTAACCAAATTTGATCCTGAACGTTGGGATTATTACAGAATCAAATTATAGCATATTTTGGTAATAATTTAGATCAGCATTATATTCTTTAATGCTGTATTAGTACTATGAAATTAGAAAAGCAATTCGACCCAGATTTTCTTTATAATCATATAGTACATTATTACATTGACAAGAAAAAATGTACTAAGGAGGAGGCAAATAAAATTGCTCAAAAAGTAATCAACCGTGAATATCAACGTCGTATTTGTAAAAATCCTAAATGTAACCATATGTCACATGATCACATAAGAAATGGTGATACATGCTTTATGCTTGATTGTTCCTGCACAAAATTTGTGAAATGAATATTTTGCATAATAATTTATTGAGATAAAAATGGAATCAGTTAACGCATTAATCACTTTGGGTAAATCATATCTCGAAAATGGTTCTTTTCATGAAGCATTGGAATCATTTGAACAAGCGGTTTCACTTGATCAAAATAATCCTGATTTGTGGAATTTTATGGGTGTTACATTACGAAGTCTTGGTAGATATGATGAGGCGGTAGACTGTTTTAACAAATCGTTAAAAATTGATCCACGTGATAAAGACAGTTCTTAATTATTATTTACCAAAATTCAAATGCTGCGTTTCCAAAATAATATCCAACCAAAATTAAAGTTATACTCCATCCACATGAACCAAGAACGGTATATGTAAGGAATTTTGCAAATCTCATCTTGAATAATCCTGCAGGAATAGAAATCATTTCTCTGAAAACTGGAATCATTCTTCCAAACAATACTGCTTTTTCGCCATACTTTTGAAACCACTTTTCAACTCTTGTTAATTTTTTTTCAGAGACTTTTACATATCTCAAATATCTTAATAGTGCAACACGTCCTAGTTTCAATGCTATTAGGTATATCACTGTTGAACCAATACTAGCTCCAAGTCCACCAATAATACCTAATAAAACAACTTGGTATAATTCAAAATTATTTTGTGAAGCCAAGAATCCTGCAGTTGGAAATACAGCCATTGTAGGAATTGGGGGGATTACTGTTTCGATTAATGCGGCAATAAATACACCAGCATAAAGATATTCAGCCAGTAATGAAGTCATCCATTCAACAAATACCTCAAAAACCAATCAGATCATAATAACACTAGGTTTGGTTTGTTTATAGTTTCTGAAGTAATTGTCAACTAAAAACTAAATTGAAAATATATTATTAACCACTATAATTAATCATTATGAAAGTAACGCCACAAAATATGTTGGATCATGCTCATGAATTATGTGAAGATGAAGATTATGTGAATGCTTTAGAATATTTTGATATAGTTTTAGAGATGGAACCTAATAATTTGAATGCAATTATTGATAAAGGCGTTACATTTCAAAATTTAGAGTATTTCACTAAAGCATTACAGATGTACGATAAAGCATTGTTAATCGAACCAGAAAATTCAGATGTTTTAATCAATAAAGGTTCAATATTACATATATTGAAAAAATACACTGAAGCAGTTTCTTGTTATGATAATGTAATTAGGCGTGATAAGAAAAATGCAATGGCGCTAGCCTACAAGGGTCTTTCTATTGGTGAAATGGGTAACGTTTCCTTGGCTATCACATATTTTAAAAAAGCATTATCTATAGAACAAAATTATGATCTTGCACAAAGCAGTCTTTTAACTGCAAAAAATCTTCTCAAATCACATTCAAAATGATTTATTCTGCATCTATTCTTTATCATCAGCAAGTTTTTGGAAAAATTCTTGATGAATAGTTTCTTGGTGTTTTTTTAATTCTTCCATATTTTCAAACATCGTCTGGCATACGAAGCATTTTGGTTTATTTTCATCAATTAAGGGTAATACCAAGGTTATAATTTCCTATGAGCCTTACTTATCTTTTTATTAACAAATAATCTATTATTGATATATGCTTGAATCAATAATAGACCAATCAAAAATATTAGAACGTATATCTGCTGGCGAAGAATTAACTTTTCAAGATGGTGTAGATTTACTAGAACATGATAATCTTCATGTGCTTGGTATGACTGCTAATAGTTTACGACAAAAGTATGTAGGAGATCAAGTGACATTTACTTCTTCATCATACGTAAATTATACAAATGTATGTGCCGCAAGTTGTCAAATATGCGCATTTTATAGAAAAGAGGGGGATGATGATTCTTATACACTAACACCAGAACAAATTGAAAAAAGAGTAACTACGGCAAAAAGTATGGGTGCAACAGAAATACATATTGTAGGGGGGTTTCATCCAAAACTCTCACTTGATTACTATGAATCTATGATGAAAATCATTAAAACAAATCATCCAACATTAAAAATAAAAGCATTTACCGCTGCAGAAATTTTCTTCTTTTCTAAGATAACAAAAAATTCTATAAAGGAAATATTATCTAGACTAAAGGATGCTGGTCTTGATTCATTACCAGGTGGTGGAGCTGAATTATTTGATCCTGAGATACGTTCAGACATAGCTCGTGGTAAATGCTCTGGTCAAGAATGGTTAGACACAATGGAACAGGCTCATAACTTGGGAATTAAAAGTAATGCAACCATGTTATACGGTCATATTGAAAAACCTAGACATATAGTTGATCATTTGATAAAAATTAGAGATTTACAGAAAAAAACAAATGGATTTATCACTTTAATTCCACTTAAATT
Organism: Candidatus Nitrosopelagicus sp.; assembly: GCA_030751155.1. Taxonomy (GTDB): domain Archaea; phylum Thermoproteota; class Nitrososphaeria; order Nitrososphaerales; family Nitrosopumilaceae; genus Nitrosopelagicus. The sequence continues at coordinate 21,559 of JASMGS010000065.1, read as the reverse complement.
TAGTTTAGAAAATACTGAGCTTGAAAAGAAAAATAAACTTACACAAGAATGTTCATCAGTATATGATCTAAAAATTATTGCATTATCACGTATCATGTTGGCAGGTGTATTAGACAATATCTCAGTTTATTGGGTTGCGGATGGCAAAAAACTTGCACAAACTGCCCTAGTTTTTGGTGGAAATGATCTAGTAGGTACGGCTTTTTCAGAAGAAGTGTATCGGGCTGCAGGTAAATCCACAAATTCTTCAATAGAAGATTTGGTAAGATTAGTCAAAGAAATAAAAAGAAAACCCATACAACGTGACACATTTTTTAGGACTCTGAAAACATTCTAAGGCTAGGTTGTAGGCTTCTTTTCAGTTTTTTTGGCACCATTTTCTCTTTTTCTTCTTGCTCCAAAACTTATCAATACCAATAAAAATCCAACACCAATCAATATTCCAGATAATGTTTTGTAATCTGTATTCTCACGTTCAGAGATTAGAAAATCAAGTTTTTCATCTTCAGTCATACCTGCATAGCCAATGGGTGTGATATTATCAAGATAGAAAGTTAGTGTTCCACCGACAAGAATCATGATCACACCAGAAACCATCATTTTTTTGTCTATTAACAATATGTAATAATGATTGAATACCTGTTATTAATTTTCTATCTGAATTTTTTATTTATATAAATCAAATTCAGGTTTTCTTTCCTGTGATTTAACTTCTGCAGTAATTGCCTGTATTACTTCAGGATGATTATATGTTAAATGACGCATGAATTGAGCAGATTTTTCATTTCTAAAAAAATCATCGGCACGAAGAGATTCTTCGGTAGTTAGATCCTCAATAAATGAATCACATTCTTTACATGGATCAAAATCTAGAAATAATTTCATAAATTCAGTTAGAGAAATGCTTTATAAATTTCTCCATTAAATTGATCAGTTAAAAGTTACTTAGTCGTCATAAGTGATAATTGATAGAAGGCCTGAAAAGTCATAAACAGTTCTACCTGTATTTTTGCATTTCATTTTCAATGATTATTAAAGCAAAATTATGAATATAAAAACTACGAATAAATCGTCCATGCAAATCATCCATGCTGTTTTACACTATTTTTAGATCAAATTCTGGTGTAAGGTTTTTTTGTTTAGCCATTTCAAAAACTTTTTTAATAGAATCTTCTCCTTCTGTACCCATGTTTACCGTAACATTGTTTACATACATTTTTACAAATTTTTCAATTAAATCTCGTGGTTTATTTCGTCCATATTGCATTGCATAATCTATTGCATCTGTAGTGTGTTCTAAACCATATTCAATGGAATCTTGTAAAAACCTATCAAATTTTTTTATAGATGCTTCACCGAAACTTGTTTTCATTACATTAATTCCCAATGGCACTGGTAACCCATTTGTTGTTTTATCCCACCATTCACCAATATCTAGAATTTTTATATTTCCTTCCTGCATGTATGATATCTGAGTTTCATGTATAACTAAACCTGCATCAACTTTACCGCTTTTTACTGCAGCTGGAATATCACTAAAATTCATGGGTAGATAATTAAATTTACCAATCATGAGTTGTAAGAGTAAAAATGCTGATGTCATTTTTCCTGGAATTGCAATGAGTGAATTCTTTAATTCATCGATTGACATATCTTTGTTTGATGTTACAATAGGACCATATCCAATACCAAAACTACCACCAGATCTTAAAATTGTATATTCTGGTAAGTATGCACATGCGTGAACAGATACTGCTGTAACATCCAGTTCAGGATTTACCGCTTTTTGATTCAATTCTTCAATATCACCGATGACGTGTTTTATAGTGAAATCATTTGATCTTATTTTGCCACTTAGCATTCCATAAAACATGAAAGCGTCATCTGAATCTGGTGTGTGACCAACAGAAATTTCCATGATTTAGATCTAAAATTTGATTATAAATAATATTAGATATGATTTGAATAATGTAATATGTTTGAAAATATTATACCCTTTTATTTCAATTTTATTAAAAATTTTCAGCAAATAGGTTTAATAGATGTTCATCAAGGATATCGCCTATGGCTAAATACAAGTCGACCGAGCAGGTACTAAAAATTATTAAGGATAAAAATCAGATCCGTAATTTTGGTGTTATAGCTCATGTTGATCATGGTAAGACCACTATGAGTGATAGCCTTTTGGCACATTCTGGGATAATTGCACCTTCTGCTGCAGGTAAAGCTCTTGCACTAGATTATATGAAAGAAGAACAAGAACGTGGGATCACTATCGTTCAAGCTAATGTTACTTTGCATTACAAGCAGGGCGATAATGAATATGTAATTAATATGATTGATACACCTGGACATGTAGATTTTTCAGGAAGAGTAATTCGTAGTCTTCGAGCAATTGATGGTGCTGTAGTTGTTTGTGATGCAGTTGAAGGAATTATGACCCAAACTGAAACTGTGACAAGAATGTCATTAGAAGAAAGAGTACGACCTGTTTTATACATAAACAAAATTGATCGTCTGATAAAGGAATTAAGATTGACACCAGAAGATATGCAAGAAAAACTTGCAAACGTTGTTACAAGTTTTAATAATTTAATTGATACATATGCTGAGCCAGAATACAAAGAAAAATGGAAGGTTTCAATACAAGATGGTAGTGTTACCTTTGGCTCTGCCAAGGATAAATGGGGATTTAATGTAGATATAATGAAAGAGAAAGGAATTTCCTTCAAGGATGTAATCACAGCATATTCCGATGAGGGTGACGTTAATGTTCTTGTTGAGAAAGTACCTCTTGCAGAAGCAATTTTGGGTATGGTCGTTAAACATCATCCACCACCACATGTTGCACAAAAATATCGTGTACCAAAGATTTGGAAGGGTGATCTTGATTCTGATATAGGGAAAGCCATTCTAAATTGTGATGATAATGGTCCTGCTGTCATGATGGTAGTGAATATGCAAATGGATCCTGCTGCAGGTCCTGTGGCTATAGGAAGATTGTTTTCTGGCACATTAAAGGATGGAGATACAGTTAATCTTATTGACACTCATCGTGAAGCAAGAATTCAATCTGTCAATTTTTTCATGGGTAACCAGCGAGAAATGGTTGGAGAACTTTCTGCTGGAAATATTCCCGCACTTCTTGGATTAACTGAAGCTAGAGCTGGACAAACTTTGGCAACAACTAAAGGAATAGAAGTATTTGAAGGAATAAAATATGTATCAGAACCTGTGGTTCAAATGGCCATAGAACCAAAACATCCTAAGGACCTTCCGAAGATGATTGAGATATTAAAAAGATTAACAATAGAAGATCCAAATCTGATTATCAAAATTAACGAAGAAAGTGGTGAAACAATCATGGCAGGAATGGGTGTATTACATTTAGAGATTGCAACAAACCAAATCAAGGAGGCTGGCTTGGAACTTATAACATCTGAACCGTTGATAAATTATCGTGAAACTATAACACAGCCTACCGAACCTATAATGGCAAAATCTCCTAATAGACATAACAAAATTTTCATGAGAGTTGAACCATTAGAGCCAGAAATTGCGGAAATGTGTAGAACTGGAGAATTAGGTGAAATGAAAGATAAAAAAGAAATGACTAAAATTCTTCGTGATCATGGATGGGAACCGGATGTTGCCAAGAAAGTAATGAGGTTTGATTCTCGTGGTAATATAATGATTAATGGTACAAAAGGTGTTCAATTTATTGATGAATCCAGTGATTCTATACTTTCTGGTTTTGATGATGTAATGAAAGAAGGACCACTTGCAAGAGAACAAATGAGAAATTGCAAGTTCACATTTACTCATTTTGTACCACATGAAGATACTGCACATAGAGGTCTGTCACAATTAGGTCCAGCATCTAGAAGAGCATGTCTTGCTAGTGTCTTATTAGCGCAGTCAGTAATCCTTGAGCCAATACTTGGAATTGAAGTTAGAGTACCACAAGATCTAGTTGGAAATGTTGCAAGTGTTCTTTCTGGTAAACGTGGTAAGGTGATTGATATGCAGCAAAAAGGTGTTATTAGCATAGTTATAGGCGAGGTTCCTGCATCTGAAACTTTTGATATTTCTCAGGTCATGCGTGGTCAGACAGCAGGTAAAGCTATGTGGAACACATTCTTTAAAGCATGGTCACCAATTCCAAAATCATTGGTTGCCCAACTAATACCAGATATTAGGAAAAGAAAGGGATTAAGTCCAGAACCACCAAAAGCTGAAGAATTTATTGATAGAGAGTAATTAACAGCCTTCTTCATGTAATGTTGTCAAAATAAAAGCCATCTCATTCATAAAACCATCTTCAGAATCATCAACTGTGCATTCACGTGTATGAACCCAAAAATCACTGTTTGACATAGTTTATGATGTATTTTTTGTTATAATAGAGCCAATGATTTTTTGATTCACTAAGTTATTCAAAATGTTTGATATATCCAATATTCGGCAATTAGGATATGAAATTGTATATACATATAATCATAATATAATAATTAATGAAAGTAAACCCTTTCCATCTTTTATTATGGACATTTAGAAGGAATGATAATGATGTTGTTAGTCTTTACAATACATTATCACCTATGATGCAATTGATAACTGATAATAATATGCTTAATTTTGGTTACTGGGAAGATGAAAATATCACACCTGATCAAGCTCAAAACAAATTATGTGATTTGGTTGGAAGAACTGCCGAATTAGATACAGCAAATACATTATTAGATATAGGAAGTGGTTTATCATCACCAGCAATAGAATGGTCAACTAAATACCCATCCACAAAAATTTCATGTGTAAATACCAATTTTCAACAGTTGAAATTTGGGAAAGAATATGTAAAAGAAAAAATACCAAATATAATCCACCAAATTAATTCCACTTCTACATTATTACCATTTTCAGATAATTCTATAGAAAGAATAATTGCATTGGAGTCAGCCCAGCATTTCAAGCCATTTTCGGAGTTTATTTCTGAATCACACAGAGTTCTAAAAGATGATGGAATTCTTACATTTGCAATTCCAGTAATGAAAAAAAAATCCAATCCAAAGAATCTTGGTATTTTAACATTTACATGGTCATCTGAACATTATCATGAAAATTTTATAATTAATGAAACAAAAGAAAAATTTGATATAGTAGAAAAATTAGAAATTGGTTCTCATGTATTTGAACCACTCACAAATTACTATCTGAAAAATAGAGAAAAATTACGCAATATACTATTAACGCAATATCCATCATATGTAGAAAAAATCTTGTATAATTCACTATTAAAAATGAAAAATGCTTCTGAAGAAAAATTGATTGAATATTTTGTAATAAAATGTTTAAAAAATAATTAAAAAATTAATGTATGTAAATACATATCTTTTTTCCTATAAGTTATATTATAACCATCTATGCTATAATTGTGAACACTTCTATCGAGAATGAATTATTGGGTGTTGTTGAAGACATTTTAAATTTAGATGACTTGATGAGATTTGCAGCAATAATTGATCTTGATGGAACTATTATTGAGGGAATTATGAAAGAAGGTAAAACTAGTTTAGAATCACAAAAAGAACAAGAAAAATTTTGTAAAGAAGCAAGTGAAAGAAGGCAAATCAGAGAAAGTTATAATGATTCATTAGGGAAAATACGATATGTTCATTTAGAAAGAGAAAATGTAACACAGATTACTATTTATCCAAAAACATGTACAATACTTGTTACTATGGAACCAGAATTAAGTATAGAGAAAAAATTAGGAATAATAACAAAAATAAAAAAAATTGCATCAGATTTGTAATAATTATAGAATGGTGAAAAAATTGGTGAAAATTTTGATTGATGAGATGGATGATGGAATGGATGAAAAACTATCTAGTATTGGCTATGATGCGTATAGTGTGAAAAAACTTCGCACGCAGGGATTTAAACTGCATGCTGATTATTCTGTTATTAATTATGCAAAAGAGAATAAAATGATTTTAGTTACGCGTGATACAGAAAGTGGCCAAGCATGTGACGAGAATAGTATTCCATGTATATTATTAGATAATAATGAAATATTCAAGATTGTTTTGGAAAAATTAAAAGAATTTACTTAGAAACGAACTAGATTTTTAGTAGATATTAGACATTATTTTGTTTTTGTATTTTTTTTCCAATAATGATCGGTGTGATCAAAAGTATTGGTATCGTAATAGCAATAAAGACAGTTTGTAGTTGGGTGATGGTAAGTGTAAATACAATTGCACTGGAACTGCTGATAAATAATGTTAAAAATGTACCAACGCATGTAGGGCATGCAATGAATAGACCAGTTGTTGCACCTATACCAGTTAAACTACTACCTTTTTTTGTGAATGACATTATGCTTAATGCAAGTGACATATTAAACCCAACAAGATATGATACAATTATTTGCAACAAAAGATTTATTGGGATTATTTGAAATCCTATATGCTCTGTCATATATACAATAATTTTTGGCACGTAACCAGGTTCACCACAACAAGGGATTAAAACAATAGATGGAATTACAGCGTCATAGTGATAGGAAAATGTTACATCAGGCTGATAAATTAGCATTCCAGATGTAATAGAAAAAAAACACCAGTATGCAATGAATGTGATAATAAAGATTTTTTTTGCTTTTTTGTTTAAAGTTATGCTTGCAATATTTCCCAGGATGTTATCATTACCTTCTAACACTTTACGATGATGATAACGATATAACCCATATGAAATTGCTCCAAATGATAAGCTCATTATAATGTAGAATACTATAGCAAGTCGATCTGTAGCTTTAATCGAGTCAGATGTAACTGAAAAATCCTGGATGCCTGAATATATCAAAAAAAGTATTCCAATTGAAATAAAACCCAATGCAATAAACAGTCTATCATTATATTTTTTTGAACTAATCTTTTTTTCCATACATTAAAAAATTTATTACTATAATTTATGCTTATTAGAAAGCAATTTCTGATTTAGTTGATAGCGGATGAAAATTGATGACGCACAGGAGCAAGATTATGAGTTAGTACGAATAACCGATCTTGGTTTTGTTGATGATTATGGTATAGAAGGATTGTTATTACTAAAAGCTGATGACGGAAGAGAGTTTCATATGCACGCTTTTTCAGGAGAGGTCGCTCGACATATATCTAATTTCATGGGTGAACAACAACCCATTCCTACTATCTATAAAATGCTTGAAGAGATATGTGAAGAAAATGGGATTTTTTTGGTAAAAGTAAAAATTTATGAGAGTGGTGAAGCTCTTCGAGCAAATCTATACTTTACGGGGAAAAAAGATATGGTGTTACGGAATTATCGTGCGTCAGATGCAGTTGCACTTGCTGTATATTATAAAATACCAATATTAGTTAGAAACAACCTATTACAAGAAACTATAAGTTCTAAGTGATAATTTTATCTAACACATCATCTTCTTGTGCTATTTTTATTTCCATGGCTATTCTACGACCAACTCCAAATGTTTCACCATATTGGTATTTTGTATATGGACTTGTAGTTGCAACAATTGGATTACCAGGAACTCTAAGCGAAACATCATAAACAATCATCTCAAGATCTTTTGTAATTACACTTTGAAGTGAGAATGGCCCAATTATTCCTGGAGGATATTCCCTTTTAACAGCTGCCACAAATTTATCACCCATAGAAATCACTTTTTCCAGTAAAGATTCACGAATACTTGCTGGTGTATGACCCACTTCAATATTTTGTGGATCAATATCTAGCTCTAATTGTTGCTTAGCAGGAAGTGCATTAAAATCATGTAAGTTTGTTTGAAGTCTTCTTTCTATTCCAATGAAATCAACATTTTTTGAGATTGGTGTATAGAAATAATTAAAATTGAGATAAGTACCAATTGCAAATTCTTCAATTACAGCATCACGCAAACCAGTTTTTGATATAACCCCCTGCCTAATTTTTTCTTCAGATTTTTTCTTGTAATCCGAAAATGATGAAACTGTAAAAAACGCTCTTTCTAATTTACGATTTTTTTCTTGTACTTTAACAATTGAAGGTCTGTTAATGTCTTTTGGATTTTTAAAAATTTTTGGATGTTTTAAACCAGCTTTTCGGAGTAAATAGTATTGATTTTTTTTATTGTTTCTTTCTTCAGCCTGAAATAGTGCACGATTTCCAAATATTGGAACTTTAAAAGAATTTTCAATTGTCTTATATCCAAGATATGCTGTTAAGGAACGATGCGGAACTATCAACGTGTTTGTATCTCTTAACATTTTTTGATTTTTAATAGAAGACATATCGCTAAATTTTTTTAAAACTTTGATTTCATTAGCAATTCTACTAAAACGCTGGTAGGGGGTTTCTCTACCTTTTTGGCAAAATACTATTGTATCAAAATTTTCGTCCTTTGCACCATCCATAATTTCAAGAGCTGAGTGGCTTCCAAGTACACCTATTCGAAGATCAGTATATTCATTAATAATTTTTTGAATATCTGATCTTTTTATCATATTTTATCGATATTGTAACCATAATATGAAGTTGAGTATATTTTTAATCAATGATGCTTTCAAAATATTAAAATGAATACTGAAATGGTTTTGGTTGGCATGATTTTATTTTCTGGTATGATTGCCGCATCAGTAAAGTTATGGTTAAACAAACGTAAGCAGCAGGAAAGTGAGTATTTAGATTCAGATACAAATGATGATTATGATACTGATACTACTCTTACTTAAAATATTGTAAAGTTCATTGAATATCATGAAATTAGTAATTGGAATAACTGGTAGTACAGGTGTAATTTATGGAATTAGGATTCTTGAAAAATTGAAAGAATTCAATATCGAGACTCATTTGATTATGTCAGATTGGGCACAAAAATGTATCACGATGGAAACTGAGTATGATCTAAATTATGTAAAATCATTGGGGACAGTAATTTCTGATGATGCAAATATGGCTGCAAGCATTTCAAGTGGTACACATAAGACTGACGGCATGATAGTTATTCCATGCAGTATGAAAACATTATCTAGTATTGCAAATGGTTATGATGAAACATTAGTTGCCCGCGCAGCTGGTGTCATTATAAAAGAATCACGAAAATTAATTCTTGTAGCACGGGAAACACCTTTGACAGCTATTAATTTAGAAAACATGCTAAAACTAGCAAGATTGGGGGTCATAATTATGCCACCAGTTACTGAGTTTTACACCAAACCCAAAAATATCGATGATTTGATAAATCATATTGTTGGAAAATGTTTAGATCAATTTGATATCGAACATGATCTTTTCCCTAGATGGGGCTCTAATAATTAAAATAACTTGTTAGGATGTTTTGTCATTATTGTTTTCTTTAAAATCTTTTAATTCCTTATCACCTTCAATTTCACCCTTTTTATATTCACCTTTTGCTTTGCCAAGCGTTTTTGCAAGCTCTGGAATTTTTTTGGCACCAAAAATGAATACACCGATAATAATTGCAATCCATATCCATTCTGTTCCCATAGGCATTTGAAGTAAAAGAGATTCAAACATTATTTTTCATACATAAATTATAGATTTAAGTCTTCAGTTTTTGTTTATCTTTTCGTTCAACAAGAACCATGCCTGCTAGATATAATCCAATCATTGGTCCTGCAATGAACCACATTGTCACACCACTACCGTCAGGAGTTACTACTGCACCAAAAACCACAATGATGATAATCGCATATCGTATATTTTTTCTCCAAAACTTTGTATCAGTCATACCAGCTTGACTAAGTGCATACATTATCATTGGTAACTGAAAGGATAATCCAAACGCTAATAAAAATTGTAAAACAAATGTAACAAAATCCATTATATTCAAAAATGTGAGAAGACCTGCAGATGCACCATATTTGTACAAGAAATCTAGCATGAATGGTATAACTATGAAATATGCAAAAAGGCAACCAGAAATAAAAAGGCCCATGGCTGGCATGGTAATAGTTTTTCCTATGTTTATTTCATTTTCCTTTAACGCGGGTTTCAGAAAATTAACAATTTCTCGAATAATTACTGGTGTTCCAGCAACAAGACCAACTAGTGCAGCAATATACACTTGTGCAAAGAATGCTTGACCTGGTGCAGTTTGAATTAGTTGTACGTCTTCTGGCACCAAATTATTTCTAAAATAATCAGTAAGTTGTGCAGCAATATTATCTAGCGGTTCGGGGGATGGATAATAAAACATGATTCCACCATATGTTATACTTTCAAAATGAAACGCCATTAGAAATATGGCAATGATTCCAATTATAATCACTATTCGTAATACTCTTGTTCTGAGTTCATTCAAATGTGAATAAATTTCATTTAATTCAGACATCTGTAGGATCTCTGTTAGATTTTTTCATATTAATTATTTACCAGGAATAGGAAGAAGTTTAGAATCTGGATATCCCCATCCTTTCAGTTCATCCTGAGTCGCACCGTCCAATTCCATAGATATGACAGACTTTGTATGAAATTTTTCATTTAATGCATTAGCTAGATCTGCAATTTCTTTTCCTGTATAGATTTCTTTAGAACCCTCCAAGAAAATTCTTTCACCTTTTTCAATTTTTTCACCACCAAAACGTTTTTGAAGAAATTTTGTAATTTCTGGTAGATCATTTCGTTCTATATTATTATAGTAATAGACTATTCCTTTTTTTGAGTCATAGTCATATGGTGTACCATGTCGATAGAGAAATACACCAATAAATTTAGCCTCTACTTCTGGTTCCTTTACACATTTAATTTCCCAGTTTAAGATTTTATCAGGATCATGAGTAAGATTTTCAACCTCTTCAGATGTTAATTTCCAATATCTAGAACGACTCATTTTAAACGATTATCATCATTACTGATACAAATACGTTCGCGTTAAACATATTATCGTTTAATTATGAAAATGAATATGCCTACATATTGGGTTCATGTAACAATAGAAAATAAATCCGGCATAAGCGATCCTGAAGGTGAGACAATTTTAAACGATCTTGTTTTACAAGGTAAATTCTCATCAGTGTCAAAAATTAATTCTGCTAAATTATTAAAATTTCAAATAAATGAAAAAAATAAAAAATTGGCTAAAAAAAAAATAGAACGACTTTGTGACGAATTAAGGATTTTTAATCCAATGGTAAGTAAATTATCAATTAATATTATTACTGATTGATCTATTTTTTAATATTTTTTATCGTACCGTCAATCATTAGCTTTTCACGTAAGTAACTTGCCAGATCTGTTTGTGTAATAACTCCTACAAGTTTTTCATCATCAAGAACCAGTAGTCTTCTAATATTATTATTCAGCATTTTTTGAATTGCATCTTCAATTTTTGTGGTGGGGTTAACCCATCTAAATTTATACGACATTATATCTGAAATTTTTACATCGGATGAGTTTTGATTGTTAATACATAGTTTTTGAACGAAGTCACGCTCACTTACAACACCAACAGGTTTTCCATTTTTAATTATTACAAGAAAACTAATATCATTTTCTTTCATTTGATTTGCAGCATTATTCGCAGTTTCATTTATGTCGATTGTGATAACATTTTTTTCCATGATATCTCTAACTTGACCCATGTTCAATTGTCAATTTTTTAATTAAAAACTGTTTTGTGTTGATTTAATAACACGAAATTACAAGGGAATACGTGAAGGTAGGCATAGTAGTTTTTCCTGGGAGTAATTGCGATCGTGACATCTTTCATGTACTAACTGATGTTTTTGATCTAGAAGCAGAGTATTTTTGGCATGAAAAACACTTACCATCAAAAATTGACGCCGTTATCCTACCAGGCGGATTTTCATATGGTGATAGGTTGAGAGCTGGTGTCATCGCTGCTCACAGTCCAATCATTTCGGATGTGAAGAGTATGGCAAAAAAAGGTGTACCAGTTCTTGGTATATGTAACGGTTTTCAAATACTTGTTGAATCTGGTCTTTTGCCAGGAGTTTTATTAAAAAACACAACAATGAATTTTATGTGCAAATGGATTAATCTTATAGTACAAAATAATAATACACCATTTACAAATAAGCTAAAACTAGGACAAAAAATTTCAATCCCAATAGCTAATGGTGAAGGTAGATATTTTGCAGATAATAAAACACTGAAAGAATTGCAAGAAAAAAATCAAATAGTTTTTACCTATGAAGAATCACTTAATGGTTCATCATTGAATATTGCTGGAGTATGTAATGAATCTGGTAATGTAGTTGGGATGATGCCTCATCCAGAACGAGCAGTTGAATCAGAAATTAATCCAACAGATAACAAACCCTCATCACTGATCTTTGAATCATTACTAAAAACAGCTGGTATTGAAAAATGAGTCTGAGTGTTCAAGAATCAAAACATATTACCAAAAAAATTGGTAGAGATCTTAGTATTACCGAACGACAGATAATTGCAGCAGAGTGGTCAGAACACTGTTCGTACAAGTCATCCAAAAAACATCTGAAAATTTTGCCTACTACTGGAAGAAATGTAATTAATGAAAAAGGATATGATTCTGGTGTTTTAGATGTTGGAGACGGTTATGTTGTGACTGTACATATTGAAAGCCATAATCATCCATCAGCTGTTGAACCATATGGAGGGGCTGCAACTGGTGTAGGCGGTGTCATCCGTGATATTTTATCAACTGGAACTCGTCCTATTGCAATTTTTGATGGATTACGTTTTGGAGATATTGAAAATGATACACACGCACGTTGGCTTTTTAAAAACGCTGTTTCTGGAATTGCTGACTATGGAAACTGTTTGGGTATACCGACTATAGGTGGTGAAGTTGAATTTGATGAATGTTATAAAAATTATGCATTAGTTGATGTTGCAGCAATTGGATTTGGGAAAAAAGACAAACTCATAAAAAATCATGCGAATGTGGGAGATTTAGTAGTTTTAATAGGTGGTCCTACCGGCCGTGATGGAATAGGAGGTTCACAGTTTGCTTCTGATTCATTAGAAAGTGAAGATCGTTCAGCAATACAAATTCCTGATCCATTTATTGAGAAATTAATTATAGAAACAATACTTGAGGCAAGAAATGAAAAATGCATAAATGCAATGAAAGATTTGGGAGGTGGCGGATTATCATGTGCAGTTTCGGAAACAGCCGACAGTTTAGGAATTGGAATAGAGTTAGATGTTGATAATATTCACACGAGAGAAGCTGGTCTATCACCTGATGAAATAATGATTTCTGAATCACAAGAAAGAATGTTAATAATCACCGAGAAGAAAAAATTACCAAAATTAAATGAAATCTGTAATAAATTTAGAGTGAGTTGTTCACTGATTGGTTATGTTAAAAATGATAAGATGATGCATGTGAGAAAGGGTGAAAATACATTTGCGTTACTTCCTGCAGATTTTGTCGCTCATGCACCATTACTTGATAGAAAAAAAACAATTCCAAAGTATTTGAGGCATCTAAAAAAAGAAAATAAAAATAAAAAGTTATTAGATTATTCGAAAACAATTTTAAAATTATTATCAAGCCCAAATATTGCAAGTAAACATTGGGTTTTTCATCAATATGACCATGAAGTTGGAATTCGAACTGTTGTTAAACCAGGTTTTGATGCATCTGTTCTTAGATTGGATAATGGTAAGTTTCTTTCAGCAAAAATTGATGGAAACCCAAAACACTGTTATCTTAATCCTAGGCAGGGTGCTATTGGCTGTTTTGAAGAAGCATGTAGAAATATTGTTTGTACTGGCGCAAATCCAATCGGAATGGTTGATCATCTTCAATTTGGTAATCCTGAGGATCCGGAAATATTTTGGACTTTTATGGAAGCACTTGAAGGCTTGTCTGATTTTGCAAAATTTTTGAGAGTTCCATGTGTTGGTGGTAAAGTAAGTTTCTATAATGAAACTCCTAGTGGACCAATAAAACCAACTCCACTCATAGGTGTTCTAGGAATTATAGATAAACCTCCATTGGTACCGGTACCTCCAAGCAATGGTGATTATTTATTAATTGTTGGTAAAACAAAAGATGAACTTGGTGGTTCTGAGTATTTTGAATACGTTCATAAATTTATTGGTGGAAACTGTCCAACTGTTGATTTTAAAACCTCTAAACTCAATATGATCACAGTACTATCATTGATAAAAAATAATTTGATTAAATGTGTACATGATTGCTCAAAAGGAGGATTTGTTATAGCATTATCAGAATTGTCAATTAATGGAAATATAGGCTGTAGTATTGACATCGAAAAAATACCATCTACTAAAAATCTCAGTCATGAAAAAATATTATTCTCAGAAAGTCATTCTCGTTATTTGTTGGTGGTTGATGGAAAAAACATAACTCGCGTTAAACAACATCTTTCTAAGCAAAAAATACTCTTTGGTGTTCTTGGTAAATTTTCTGGCGATCAAATTAGTATTACACATAAATCAAATAATCTGGTGAAGAGCAATGTAGATGTCATGCGAAAAAGATATTTCAATGGGTTGGAGGATTTGTTGAAACATGGTTAAAGAAAACTGTGGAGTTGTCGGTATTCATAGTTTGGATGGTGTTAATGTCATTCCAATGCTTATTGATTCATTGCGTGCACTTCAACATAGAGGTCAAGAGGCATGGGGAATTGCTGTACCAAATAAATCACCATTAAAAAAATTAGGTTTGGTTTCTTCTTCAGCCTCAGAATTCAAGAAAATTTCCATGGAGTATTCATCTGCTTCTGCAATTGGGCATGTTAGATACTCTACAATTGGGAAAAGCAATATAGATAATGCACAACCACTCAAGGTTCGTGATTTATGTGTTGCACATAATGGAACAATCTCAAACGTAGAAGAACTATCTAATGTTGTTGGTGGTTGTTCATTCACACCACAGAATACAAGTGATACAATGATTGCAGCACAAAGATTGGTTTCACTGATAAAAGAAAAAGGGCAAATGTCCAAAGCATTATCAATTCTAAAGAATGAGATGATTGGCTCGTATTGCTTTACCTTTTTGTCTGATGACACATCTGTTTATGCAGCACGTGATCCATGCGGTTTTCGACCACTTGTTTTAGGTGAAAAAAATGATGGAAGAGTACATATTGTTGCTTCAGAATCCTCAGCTTTTTCAGCGATAGGAGCTGAGTTAATACGTGATGTTTCTCCTGGGGAATTAATCAAATTTTCTAAAAATGGTATAGAATCACAATCATTTTCAGAGGATAAAACTCATGCACATTGTTCATTCGAGTTTACATATTTTGCACATCCAACGAGTAAAATGGAAGGAACTAACATCTATGTAGCAAGAAAAAGAATTGGTAAATACCTTGCTAGAAAATTTCCTATAAAAGATGCTGATTTAGTTATCCCAGTACCTGATTCTGCTAGACCTGCTGCGCTTGGATTTGCACAGGAACTTGGAGTACCTTTTGATGAAGGATTACTAAAAGATCGTTATAGCAAGAAGGGTCCACTTAGAAGTTTTATTGAACCACATCAAACTGACCGTATTGAAATCAATAGATGGATTATTCCAATACGAGAGATTATTGAGAATAGACATGTTGTTGTTGTTGATGATAGCCTAGTTAGAGGAACAAGTTCAAAGGCAATAATAAAAGCATTAAGAAAAGCAGGTGCAAGTAAAATTACTATGCTCATTACATACCCACCAATCAAATTTCCTTGTTATGCAGGTATTGACTTTCCATCTCAAGATGAATTGGCAACTTATATTGATGATAAGAAATATTCAGAAGAAGAAATCATTGAAAATGTTAGGCGTGATATAGGGGCAGATTTTCTAGGATATAATGATCCTGAGAATCTTGCAAATGCTATTGGCATTCAAAAGGATTCATTATGTTTTACATGTACCACAGGTAATTATACGTCATTGGGAATTACCCCTGTTTTTAAAACACGTGAAGAAATGAAGGGTGAAGTACAATGAGTGTTGCATATGTTTTGGTACAATGTAAGATTGGATATGAGATGAAAATATTAAAAGAATTACTTAGTTTCCATTTTGTAAAAGAGGCCAAAGGAACTTTTGGATTTTATGATATTCTAGTCAAAATTGAGGATCAATCAGAAAAAAAAATTGAACATAACATTACCAAGGATATAAGGCAGATAAATAATGTTATAACCACTACCACTCTTTCGGTTATTCCTGAGCAGGATTGATTAATTATACATCAAATACTAGTCATTTCAACTCGAATCATGTTGTTACTCATTATGGAACCAATCAGGATTATCGTAATTATTTTTTTTACTACTATAATAATAATAGTATATTTAATTTATTAATAATGGTATAATATATATAATTTAAATATTAAATTATTAATAGCAAAATAATAAAATTGATGTCATTAGATAAAAAAATCTGATTTAACATAATTTTACCTCCAACTGTGATTATTATATATGGCAATATTGATGAAAAAAAATATTAGTATTAATAGAACTATTGCTATTGGTATAGAACACGCAAAAGCCATTGATGATCCTTTACGTGTGAAAATTTTGCATATATTACATAATAAGCAATTAGATGCGTATAGAATTACTCAACATTTGAAAAAATTTGGTCATAAAAAGGCCTTAACAACAATCAGACACCATCTTGATATTCTTAAAACCGCTGGTCTTATTGAGGTTGTAAAAATTGAAGAGTCAAGAGGAGCTGTTATAAAATATTATGGTACATCTGTAAAATTTATAGAATTTGATTTACCACGAGATTTTAACAGTAGATATGCTTCTATAATAAAATCAACATCGTCAAAACTTGAAAAACTTTGTTCAACAATTTCCAAAAAAATCCCAAAAAAACAAAATGATCCAGATTTTCATGATTATCTTGTAATGGAGATTATAAACAGATCTATCACTACTGTTTTAGAAAAAAAATAATGTTTTATTTTACTTCTATAATCATTTTTCCTATAATTTTTGGGTTTTGAAGTACATGAACCATCCCCCTTGGTATATCACTTGATGCTTTATCACATTTGATTGCCAGTGTTCTAGTGCAAACGAACGCACTTTTACGTAAAACTATATCCTTTGGATGCTTAAGAGTTAGTTTTTTCGATCCATTTCCATGAATTGAAAACGAATGTTTACCAGCTTTAATTGTGAAAGTAATTTTTGCATCATCTGACATAGCATTTTTTTTAAAGTTTTCTGGCAGATCCTTACACGCTAAATCTGCATTAATTCCTACGATACAATCACCATTTATTGTTAAATCTGGTTCTTTAGTGATTTCAAGTGTTTTTTCATGAAGTGAAAGTATGTTTTTATGACCTCTAAAAGGGATTTCAATTTTCATATTAATGGTAAACTGTAGATTAAATATTAGAATTTGCATGAACATTATATGGACCCAAAAGTTGAAAAATTATTTCAAGGGAAAAATCTTATTTTTATTGCTACTATCAATACTGATGGTTCACCACAACTTACACCAGTTTGGGGCAATTATACTGATAATCACATTTTGATAAACACTGCTGAGGGTCGAATAAAACATAGAAATGTCAAAAATGATCCACGTGTGGCTGTTTCAGTTGTTGAACATGACAATCCATTGAATATGACAACAATCAAAGGCAAAGTTACCGAAATAATCCCAGATTATGATTATTTGCATGCCAATGAATTAACCAGGCAGTATATGGGAATAAACGAGTATCCGTTTAAAAGAGAAAATGAAAAACGAATCATCTTTAAGATAAAACCAGAAAAAATTTTTGTAATGCCTGAGATTAGATGATCATACATAATTTTTGATATTTCTAAATTCGAATTTAGAAACATATTAAACCTTCATGATAAGGTATAGATTTGATTATAACATTCAGTACCTATGCAGCACCTACATGAAAGTATTGAGCGATGGTTAATTCATGAGAATTACACCTTTGAAGAATTAAAATCAAATGAGGATGAGTTCAAGTTTGTTATAAAAAATGCAGATGCATTTGGTAATAATTTGGAGATTTTTGAACCTAAACAACAATTGAATATCCTGGTTATCGGGATAAAAATCCCTTTAAAAAACAATCAAATGGTAAGATTTTTGAAATTAACCCAAGTGGAAAAAGAAAACTTTGAACAAAAAATAACCGATTTTTGTTATTCGATCAAAGTAGTCAACAAGTTTTTTGATGAAGATGGTAAAAAAAAGGTTGGAGTTTATGTTGTATTAGACCAAAAAGAGCAGTTAGTACAGCCATTTTTTATGGAAACATTGCTCAAAGTTGTGGAAATGAGTGATAAAACAAGTCGATTTTTACACAAGTCATTCTAAACTAAGATTTTGGTGTTCATGCCTAGAAGCTAAACCCCCCTTACCAGATCATCAAATTATGACTAGGATGATTTTTTCATAATTGACCAAAATAAGGGGGGGTTGAGCATTTATTCCTGTATATACGATCCAAGCATAAAACCACCCTGCTTGACCATCAACAAACCGATCATCTTTTTGAGTTAGGTTTAGAAGCTAAACCCCCTTTTTTTGATTAAAAATTGTGATCGGAGAAAAAAAATATGTCAATAAAATACTGTAATTGGGCAAAAATACGTGACTTCTACTACATAAGACATAATATCATGGCGAAAAATTAATGGCAACATCTAAAGCCAAACGTAGTGCCGCTGCTAAGAAAGCTGCACGTACGAGGAAAAGAAATGCTGCTGCTAAAAAAGCCGCTGCTTCAAAAGCAGCTGCAAAACGTAAGCGTAGCGCTGCTGCTAAGAAAGCTGCAGCAACACGTAAGCGTAGTTTAGCAGCAAAGAAAGCTGCACGTTCTAGAAAGAGAGGCGGAGCCAAAAAAGGCGGAGCCAAAAAAGGCGGAGCCAAGAGAAAAGGCGGAGCCAAGAGAAAAGGCGGAGCCAAAAAAGGCGGCGGCAAGAAAAAAGGCGGAGCAAAAAAACGTAAAAGGTAATTTTGCTATCTGATAAAGATAACCGCTATTTCTATTTTTTTAAATACTTGAAAGAAGAATATACATGTATTTCTAAATTCGAATTTAGAAACATTCATACATTTATGTCGTAACCCTGTTCAAAAATAACTGTAGCAAAGAATCCTTCTAGAATAATACCAATAACTACCATAATAATTCCTACATAAAGACATTTTTTTGCTTTTGGTAAATCATCTTTTCTCAAAGCAAAATAAGCACATACACCACCGATTATACCACCAAGTAGTGGAGCCAAATACCACCAATTACTACGTTTTTTTTCTGGCAAAAAAGGCATTCACTCAGGTGAGTTTTTCATACTAATTACTATTTGCAAGTTTCTTTCTAGTTTGATTAATTTCAATCTCAACAGTTTCTAATGGTTCATCTACAACATTACGTTTAATTGCAAACATCTTTGGTTTTTCAAAATCATCAGTACAATCTGGACATGCATAAACCAAAATTCTATGTTCATTTGGGGCCTTTGGGTTTGAAAGACGTGGATAATATACTAACCTGGCACCACAGTCAACACAATATCTATTTGCACGTCTAGTTCTGACCATCATAAACCTCCTGCAACATACCTTATGCGATCTGTTATTAGATCTGGATTGTCTATTAAGGTCAACAATTTTGTCTACATGTATCTTGAGTATATATTTCTAAATTCGAATTTAGAAATATAAAAGACGCCGCCCGTCAGACTTGAACTGACGACCAACGGATTAACAGTCCGACGCTCTACCACGCTGAGCTAGGGCGGCATGGTTTTTACCTTTAGAAGAAGCGATTTAATCTTTACGACTCGTGTAAAAAATGGAAAATTGGAAAGAATTAGACCATATTCAGTTTATTTACGATACTGACAGTTTGGTTTAGATAATACCTGATATTAGAGATTTTGTCAAAATGTCAAGTAATTATAAAAATTCCTCAACAAACATTTCCAAAGAAAAGGAAAAACAGGAAAATCTTGGAAAAACTATGTCTATAATTGGTATTTCTATTTTAATTGTCATCACTTTATTAAAAATAATTTAAAGATTTAACTATTAAACTTGGAAAAAAATTCCATTATTTCATCATTAAATTTTTCAACCACTTCAACAATTTCTATATGTTCATCCGATGTGGGTTCTCTTTTATGAAATATCTGAAATGCACTTAATGCAGAACCAATCATTTCCCCAACAAAAAATCCACATAAAAAATCTCCAGTATTTTTACATTCCCACACATCACCTATTCTAGGAGACGCTCCAGCGTTTTTGTAAAGCTTTAATGTTTTTTCCACAAGTTCAATTGTTTGTTTTTTAAATTCTTCAGCAAGCACCATATTTTATCGTAATTTATTAATCCAGATTTTTATTTTTCAATGCCAACTACTTTAGAATACTTGTATATTCCATCAAGAAAAACACGATGATCTTTATTTTTTACTCTTGAATTTAATTCAATTTCTGCAGCAGTTTGTGTTACATCAGTAAGTACATGACCAGTTATTATAACATCATCACCTTTTGGAGTTACTTTTGTGTTATTCCATATTTTAGAAATTCTATGTGCTCTTTCACCTTGAAAATTTTCTATCAGTACTTTTTTTCCTTCCACTTTTACAGTAATTGGAAAATGAGAATAAACAATTTTCATTTTTATCGTATAACCATTTACAACACCATCACAAAGAGTTTGGATTAATGATTTGGATGTATTAAGTATAGCATAATATTTTTTTCTTCCACCAAGTGCCTTCAAGATTATTTTATCATTGTTTATTTGTATATCAACAGGAATTTTTTTAAAATTTTTATGTGTTTTACCTAATGGTCCTTCCACATGTAGCATATGGCCAGCCAATCTAACTTTTACATTTTCAGGGATTACAATCCCAGCTTCCATTTTTTCTGTTTGTTTAGTAGACATATCCAATCAAAAATCCTCCAATACCTTTGTTAGCAGCCTCATGATGTGACATAACACCCTGATTTGTTGTAATAATTAACATACCTCTATCATATGAAGGGAGAAATTTTTGCTCCCATTGATTATATTCATCTTTTTTAACTTTGAATCTTGGAGTTACTGCACCACATTTTGTAATTTTTGCTAAAAGCTGTATTTTGAATTTTCCACCTCTTTTATCATCAATTTCTTCAAATTCACCGATATACCCTTCATTCTTCAATGTTTTAAGCACCTGTAACGCAATTTTTGATGTTGGTAAAATTACACATTGTTCTTTTCTTCGATCTTCAGTATTGTATAATGTTGTAAATAAATTTGCTAAAATATTAATCGCTGGCATGTTATTCACCTAATTATTTTTCCTAAATCCCAATGAAGTAGCAACTTCTCTAAAACAACGTCTACATATAGATAAATCATATTTTTGAATAACAGCTGTATAATCTCCACATCGTTTACACCAACGTGAGCCTCTTCCAAACCTATGCTGTGTTCTTCCAGTTGATTCATAGGATCTATCTTTTACCATTATAGGATTGTCACCCCAAAATTTTCTTTCATAAAGTCAATTGCATTTTGTT
>JASMGS010000064.1 GCA_030751155.1 Candidatus Nitrosopelagicus sp. | reverse complement strand
CCAATTGTTGGCGCTACAACCACAGATGCATTTGGGTTTGAAAATTTGATTTCATTTTCAATCTCTTTCGAGATTTTTTCTGCATCGTCTCTTTCAATTTTTCTGCCTGCACGTCTATCGACAATTCTTCCCTCATTATCTAATGTGGCAAAATTACCACGTAATGCTAAATCACCATCCTGGAAATCAATACCAATCCCAACTGCTTCAATTACACCCCTACCAGCATAATCAGAATGTTGAAATTTGTATCCAAGCATGTTGAAGACAGCAATATCTGATTCTGGTGCGATACCCTTTCCTACTGATATAACTTGTCCCATAACACCGTTCTTTGCTAATGTATCCATGTGTGTTGTTGATGCAGCCTCAAGCGGTGTTTTACCATCTAAATCTGGATGTGGAAGATCACCAACACCATCTAGTAAAACATATACTATTTTTATGTCAGAATTCTCAGAAATATCATTCAACTCCTATATGATTCAAGTATAACATTCTTTAAATCTTACAATCAAAATACCTACAAATAATTTCTATCAGGTGTTTTGCAAAGTTTTAAGACACTAAGAAAATTAGTATCTGTATGGGGGACATGAGAAAAGATTACCTACTTGAGCGATCAGTGATCGTTTCAACGAAAGATAGAAAGAATACATCTTCTAAAAAATGTCCATTTTGCCCCGGTAACGAATCTATGACCAACCCTTCCATGTTGGCTCTTGTAGCCAAAGATGGAATGCTACAAAGATTACAAGATAGTGATGATTTTTTTGTGAAAGGTTGGTGTGTACGTGTGTTTGAAAGTAAAAATCCCGCAGTTTCAATCTCACCTGAAAACTCATACAGTGATCTACCACTGTATAGTGAACCTGCATATGGCTATCATTACATAGTTGTTGCATCTTCTAAGCATGCAGAAACATTTGCTACGTTAGATGTTGAACAATGGGGAAACACTTTGGTCGTAATACAAGATAGGCTTCGTTGGTTGTACACACAAAAAGGTGTTACATATATTTCAATTTTTATTAATCATGGTAAAAATGCTGGTGCAGTTATAGACCATCCGCACGTTAACATGATTAGTTTTTCAAATATACCACCAGTAATAGAGGCGGAAGCTGAGGCTTCATATAGAATTCTTAATGAAAAGGGTGTATGTCCAATGTGTCAAACTATTAACGCTGAGATGGGAGGACCACGCCAAGTTTTACAAACGGAAGGTTTTGTTGCATTTTGTCCTTGGGCTCCATCTCATCCATTTGAGTTTTGGATATCACCAAAAAAACACGCTACGGTTTTCTCAAAAATATCTCAAAAAGAGATAAATGATTTGTCATTGATCTTGAGATCTACATTAGGTGGCTTGTCTAAACATATCAAAGATCTATCTTACAATTTAGTTTTTCATTTATCACCAGAAAAGAAAAACAGTAGACAGATTCATTGGCATATTGAGATTTATCCTTTGACCAATTCTTGGTCAGGTCTTGAACGAGGTTATGGTATATTTTTGAATGATTCTTCACCTGAAAAAGATGCTGAAATATTAGGTGCTGCATGTAGAAAAGAACTTGCTAATCTTGTAGGTATTGAATAAATATAGTTTATTTATACACATCAGAATCTGATTCATATGGCATTACAGTATGGCGCTTACATTGCAATGGCAGGTATTGCGTTATATGCAATATTTGCAGGAGAAATGATTTCAATTCTTAACTATATGCTAGAACCTGCAGTAGAGCAGACATTAGAAGATGATTTTTTAAAACCACGGGTCTATGACGCACCATCCAAAATTTTACAGTTTATCTCAATAGGTGTTGCTCCTGGATTAGTTATGTCTGGCACATCATATATGCTTGCGAGAAAATTTGGTTCAAAGCAAATTGGATGGCTGATAATCATTGGCGGTTTAGTATTGTTGATTGGTATGTTTTATTCATACACAATGTTAGACGATATAGAAAAAGATTATCAAATTTTCACTGTTACGATAACACCACCATTATTCATGGCTGTATCAATACCAATTATGATTGTAGGCTCACTTTTATTTCGTATCAAAAAACGACCAAAAAAATATTTTTAATCATGATTGTATCGCATACAATTTGATTCAGATTTAAATCCAATTCTTTCATAAAATATCTTTAGATCATCTTTACAGTCTAAAATTGTTTTGTAGCATTTTTCCTCTTTTGCACGGTTCAATAATGATATGACTAATTTCATACCGATTCCACGTCCTTCGTAATCTTTTCTGATAACAACATCTTCAATATGACCAACTCGTCCACCATTATGGATAAATTTTTGCTCAATAAACAAAGTAGTTGATCCAACAATTTTGTTATTATCTAGTGCAACATGGATTATATGATCTGGATTCTGTTTAATTTTTCTTAAAATATCGTATGCCTTATTTTTATCAATATCACTAGCTTTTCTTAAAAAATCTAAACTTTCTAGAAACCCTCTTTCAAGATCACTTTCGTCAATTTCACGAATTTCAATTTCTGACATATTAAATCAAATTTTTCCTCGTTTTCTGTACTCTAATCTTAATTTTTCATAGGTTTTTTTATCACCAACATCTATGAATCCCTTTTTTACTAGTACGCTGTTAATCGCAAAACGATCTGCAATTAATTTTTTTATTACATTATCCATTCCATATGGTTTGTTTTTAGGAATAAAATTTAGAATTTTTGGCTCCATAACATAACAACCCATATTGATTTTTACCTTAATTTCTGGTTTTTCATTCCATGCAGATACTTTACCACTATTTTTTGTATCAATCACTCCATACTTTAAATGAGTTTTATATTCGTAAAGACCCATTGTAACAAAAGATTTTTTTTTCTTATGCTCATTAATCATATTTTTTAAGTTAAAATCAAAAATCGTGTCGCCATAAACACAAACAAATGTATCATCGATGAACTTTTGTGCAGTTTTTAGTTGTCCTGCAGTAGCAAGTGGTTTTTTGGATACGGCATATTCAATCTTCACACCAAATTTACTACCATCCTCAAAATATTTTTCAATTGTTTCATGCAGGTAACTCACACATAGAACAATATCCTTTATACCATTTTTTTTAATCCATTTGATTAGGTGTTCCAATAATGGCTTCTTGTCTAATGGCAGCATTGGTTTTGGCTTTTTATTAGTAAGTGGACGTAGTCTAACACCCAACCCTCCAGCAATAATTACCGCTTTCATGAATTTGTATTCTCGTTGTAGCATTATTTATGTTAAGTTATACAATTTTCAGTAAGTAGTTAGAATAGAGGCCTTTCTGATTACATCACGTGGGTCTTTACCAAATATTAGAATCATTGGTTCTTTTCCAATATCACCTTTGTGATAAATCACATCAGGTAACTTTGTTTTAAGCGAATTAGATATTCCCCAAGAAATAGAAGTGTTTTCACTCGCTCTTGATTTTTTTGACTCCTTACTTCTATCATAATTCAAAACAATGAATCCAATTTTTTTTGCTTTTGAAATAATTTTTGGATCATATTTTATGTTAAGACCAGAACAAATTTCTGGAAATTTTTTACTTACTTGAATTACAGCTGTAGCAACATGCTGTGAACCACCATAGATAATTTCACCAGCTGTTATAATCTCCTTACCTGATTTTACCAAACGGCCTGATATACCTAATACATCTTTTATGGTTTTTGGATTTTTTTTAGCAAACACAAAATTTGTTTGACACTCTGGAATTATTTTGTAAATATTTTTGATTTGTTTGAAGTCATTTATTGAATCTGTTAAAATCTGCATTCTACTGGGAATATTTTTATGGGTTATACTCACCCCCTTTCCTATATTTTTTGCATTTTTTATGGATTGATAAGTATAGTCCTTAGCCATTTTTACAGCATGATTAATTGTGTTTCCTTTTGCAAGTGACACTGTAATAACCGCAGAGTAATTACATCCACTTCCATGATTTCTAATAGGAATTTTTTTACCAGAAATTAGGTAGTCCTTGTTTTTTTCTAAAATATAATCAGAGATTTTAGTGCTCGATTCAGTCGAACTAGTAATGATTACACATTTTGCACCCATATCTTGAATTTTTTTTGCAGATCTTTTTATGTTTGACAGTCCAGACAAAACTTTTGCCTCGTATTTATTTGGAGTTATTACATCCGCTAACGGAATGATCATCTTTTTGTAATCATCAACTGCATTTTTTTTCAGAAGTATTGTACCAGTTGTTGATTTTATTATTGGATCTATTATTATTGGAACTTTGATATTTTTTAATCTTGAATAAATAGCCTTTACAATCCTTGAGTTGTAAACCATTCCAATTTTGATTGCATCAATATGAAAATCAGATAAAATTGAATCCAGTTGTGCTATCAATATTTTAGTAGAAACAGGCTCAATTGAAGTCACTTTTCTTGTATTCTGACTTGTTATTGCAGTAATGATGGTAAAACCATAAACATTATAGTTGGAAAACGTCTTGATGTCACTTTGGATACCAGCACCGGATGATGGGTCAGATCCACCTATCGAAAGAATGTTCATATCATACTAATCTATATGCCATGTTTTAAAATTTGATCGCTGATATGATGATTGTTTAAATTCAGTTGTTGGTTATTATATTCATGGCTACTCAAATGAGCTCTGCAAGAAGAGGAGTTGCAACTGACGAGATGAAGCAGGTTGCAAAAGATGAGGATGTTACACTGGATTGGCTTCTACCAAAGATTGCTAGTGGTTCAATCATAATACCAAGTAACAATACAAGGCCTCAAAAAATTCACAACGTAGGGATTGGAAAAGGTATGAAAACCAAAGTTAATGTTAACATTGGAACATCTACACTGAATGTCAATATTGAAGAGGAAATTGAAAAGGCCAAAGTAGCTGTAAAATATCATGCAGATACAATAATGGATCTTAGTGATGGTGGCGATGTTGGTGAAATTAGAAGAGCGTTATTAGATGTTGCACCTATAACATTTGGAACTGTACCAATTTATGAAGCATATAATTTTGGGGTTGAAAAACATAAAAATCCACTTGATATTACAGAAGATGATTACCTAAAGGCATTTGAAAATAACATAAAGGATGGAGTTGATTATACAACAATTCATTCTGGAATCACAAAAGAAATTGCAAAAAGAATACTCAAGGTACAGCGGTATGCCGGTATTGTAAGTAAAGGAGGAACAATAACTGCAGCATGGATGCTAAAGTATGATAAGGAAAATCCCTATATCACTAATTATGATTACATGATTGAACTAGCACAAAAATATGATGTTACCTTCAGTTTAGGTGATGCATTACGTCCTGGTTCAATATTAGATTCACATGATGAGTTACAAGTACAGGAAATGATTAACATTGGACGATTAGCAAAACGAGCAATTGAAAAAGATGTACAAGTAATGGTTGAAGGTCCAGGTCATGTTCCACTTGATGAAGTAGCAACAAATGTTAAACTCGCAAAATCTATGATTGGTGATGTTCCATATTATGTTCTTGGACCATTGGTTACAGATGTTGCCTCTGGGCATGATCATATTGCAAGCGCAATAGGTGCCGCAGTTTCAGCCAGTGAGGGGGTGGATCTTTTATGCTATCTAACTCCATCTGAACATTTAGCACTACCAAACCCTGAAGAGGTGAAAGAGGGACTTATAGCGTATAGAATAGCCGCACATGCAGGCGATTTGGTGAAACTCCGTGAAAAATCCATCAAATGGGATTTAAAAATGACCGAAGCTAGAAGAACACTTGATTGGGATGCACAGTTGGCACTTTCTATTGATCCAGAGAAAGCTGTAATGATTCATTCAAGAACTGGGCAGCATCCTGGGAATAACGTTCCATGTACTATGTGTGGCGGTGCATGTGTGTATCTTATGCTTCCTCAGCAGAGAAAATATGCAAAAGATAATGAATTACAGCAGGTCGAATAATATTTCCTTTAACGCTGGGACAGTTTTGTAACCAACTATATCATTTGGATCTATCCATACAAATTCTGAATTTTCCCAGTTGAGTTTAATTTCTGGCGTTTCAACCTTAAAGAGAAATGGGAAAATACACCATGTATGATTTTTGTATTGCGGCGAATCAATTTTTATTTGCTCATTAGATTTCAAAAGTTCTATTTTTTTTTCCACAATACCTATTTCCTCAAAAATTTCAATTTTTGCTCTAGATAATGGTGATTCATCATCATTCTCAATTACACCACTAACTCCAGACCACATATTTTTCATTGTTTTTACTTTATCACTTCTTTTTAAAAGTAAAATTTTTTCTTGATGCTTAATTATAGAAGTAACTATGTTCGTGTATCGCATTTTTATTTATCAATCAAATTAACCATATTTGATAATTTTTTAGATGATTTATTCAAATCTACATTTTTAGATATTTTTTCTTGGCATGCTTTCACATAATTCATAACATCTTCACGTTTTCCTTCTTGAGAATCTGCTAATAGCCTTCCTATATCTCTCCAAAACTCTTCACCATATTTTCTTAGTTCTGGATTTGAAATTATTGTGTTGATCAACTCTGGTGTTTCAGTAAGTATGCTTTCAGCGATAATTTTCTGAGCTTTAAATGTAGTACCTGACATTTTTTCAGTTAATGTTATTGTTTCATCTCTTGCAAGTATATTTGCAAATGCTAAATTCATCAAATGGGTTAACCCAAGAATCAATGCTATTTTTTTATCATGTTCAGTAGAATCAATTGTAACAAAATTTGCACCGGGGAAAAGTTTCTTTGTTGTTGCCAATTCTTTTTTTGCATCTTTAATTGGTATACAAATTATATTACGTCCCTTGATTTTTTTTATTCCTGGTCCAAACATTGGATGTATACAGATAGGATTAATTTTAGATGGTGTTTTTGCAAGAGCTGGAACAGTTTTTGATTTTTCAGATGATATTTCTATCAAAAATGCACCACGTTTCATTTCCTTTGAAATTAACCTAATAATTTCTGGTGTAGCCTTTGTAGGCGTACATAGCAAAACATAATCAGGTTGTAAAATCGATCCAATGAGAGAGTCAGATTTAACAGAAGCACGTACTTTTTTCTGATTATCAATATCATGTCCTGTCACTTCAAATCCCATATCAGTAAAATATTTTGTAAATAGTATACCCATGCCGCCACCCGCGCCAATTATTGTTATTTTTTCAGTCATCACAATTCCTTCAACATACTATCTAATATTGTCATGCCTTCCTTTAACTTAGTTTCATCAATGGCTGTTATCCTAAAAAATTCCTTATAGTCTCCAAATCCCTCGCCTGGAGCTATGGCAACGCCATGTTCTA
>JASMGS010000063.1 GCA_030751155.1 Candidatus Nitrosopelagicus sp. | reverse complement strand
TTTGCATTTGTTTCATTCTTTGCGTTTTCAAAAAGTTCTGAAAAGTATCTATCTGAAGATAATATATCTGCAACCTGTGGCGTAATACCATACTTTGAAACATATCGCTTCTTCTTTGAACTGATACTTTCAGGCATGTGTGTTTGTAATTGATTTTTTGTATCATCATTAATTCTAACCCACGGTATATCTGCTTCAAGATGGTATCTATACTCGGCTTCTTCCTCTTTTGTTCTTGCTGAAACAGTTATTTTTCGACCATCGTCCCAATGTCTTGTTTCTTGAACAATCTCGATTTTTCGTTCTGCAAGACTTTGTTGTCTTGTTATTTCAAAATGAACAGCCTTTTCTAAATCATGAAATGAGCCAATATTTTTTATTTCAACCTTTAAACCGCCTTCTATTGAAACATTAGCATCGGCACGCATTGCACCTTCTAGACCTGGATCTGATACATTCAAATTTTCAAGTAAATCTGATAGTATGTTTAAAAATTCTCTAACTTGGTGTGGAGTTTCAAAATCTGGCTCGGTTACAATTTCAACCAATGGTGTTCCAGCCCTATTGTAATCAACTAACGTAACTTTTGTTCTTTCATTTGCACCTTCATAAATTAATCGTCCTGGATCCTCTTCTAATTGTATTCTTCGAATTCTTATCTCCTTATCTGCCACTAAGATTTTACCTTCCCAACCAATACTTGTATTTCCATATACATTGAGCTGAGTGATTTGGAAGTTTTTTGGCAAATCAGGATAGAAATAATTTTTCCTAAAAAATGCAATTTTATTAGGAGTCTTGCAATCAAGTGCCATTGCAATTAATGTTGCTTTTTCAACAGCAGTTCTATTCAGTAATGGTAATGCTCCTGGAATTCCCATACAGATTGGACAGATGTTTGTATTTGGTTCAAACTGACGATAATCTGCTTTACATGGACAAAATAGTTTACTTTCAAGTTTTGTTAATTGACCATGTATCTCTAGACCGATTTTTGCCATCAGATTTCTACCTCAGGTAAACTTACTGTTTTTTCTAATGCATACGCTGCTTGTAATAATGAATGTTCATCCATATGATTTGCCATTATTTGGATTCCTATTGGTAAGCCATCTTCAATTTTAAATGGTACAGATATTGCAGGAATTCCAGTCAAGTTTGCAGTAACAGTGTTAAAATCAACTAACATAAACGATACTGGATCGTTTATTTTTTCACCGAATTTGAACGGTTGAATGGGAACTGTTGGTGAAATTAAATAATCAAATTTTTTAAATATATTATTTATTTCTGTGATGAGTTTAGATTTTACTTTTAATGCCTTCAAAAAATATTTTCCAGCATGCCCTGCTGATGGTACAAAACCACCTAGAATCATTCTTCTGATAACTTCAGGGCCCAGTTTACTTCTTGCTTGTGATATATACGAATTAAACTCGAAGCCTGATGAGTCAAATTCGTATCCATATCTTATATTATCATATCTTGCAAGATTACTTCCTGCTTCTGTTGATGTTATAGTATAATATGCAGCTACAGCATATTTTGACATTCCTAATGACACCTGCTCACAATTTGCTCCAAGATCTTCAAATTTTTTGATTGCGTCATTGGTAGCATTTAGAACACTAGTACTCAATCCATTAGGATTTGTCATTTCTGTAACTACCCCAATTTTTTTCCCAGCAATACCAGCATCAATATCTTTTAGATAATCCTGATTTTTATTATCAATAGTCGTATTATCGTTATGATCAATTCCAGAAATTATATTCAATAAAAATGCAGAGTCCTCTACTGTTTTTGTCATTGGACCTATCTGTTCAAGACTATTTGCGTAAGAAACAAGACCAAAACGGCTAACAAGTCCATATGTAGGTTTTAAACCAACAATTGAACAAAAACTTGCAGGATTTCTAATTGATCCACCAGTATCAGATCCCAACGATGCAATACATTCATTCGCAGAAACAGATACAGCACTGCCACCTGATGACCCCCCTGGAACATAATCAACATTCCAAGGATTTTTACTGGATCCATATGCACTAAATTCTGTACTAAGACCCATGGCAAATTCATCAAGATTTGTTTTACCAATTATTATTGCATCTTCTGTTTCTAATCTAGAAACTGCAGTGCCAGTATAAGGTGAAATAAAATTTTCTAAAACTTTTGATGCACATGTAGTTTTTGTTCCTTCTACACACATATTGTCTTTAACAGAAATTGGCATACCAAAACACTGTCCAATTTTTTGATTTGAACTTATTCGACGATCAATTCCCTTAGCCTTTTCTAATGCAATGTCATTAAATGATAAAAAAGCATGTAGTTTATCATCTACTTTCTTGATCCTTTCAAATGATTTTTCAATAAATTCTTCTACTGTAAAATCCCCGTTCTTGATACTATTTACATAATTTAATGCAGAAATTCCTAAGTTCATTCAACTCAACTTTGGAGCCTTTACATACGTTTCCTGATAATTTTTTAGAAATTTTAATAATTTTTTATCATAGATGACATGTTTATCATCTCTTAATTTATCAACATCAGTTTCCTGTACGATTAGATCTTCAGATTCAATATTTGCCTCATCAAGAATATCAAAATATTCAAGCATTTTTTGAACTTTTTTTATATGTATGTTATAATCTGCAAGTTCAATTTTCATCAATTTAGCAACGTGTATAATTTCTTCTTCATCAACCAATTTTTTCACCTATGGTGTTAATCTATCAACATCTCTTGGATAAAATGTTGTATCTCTGATATTTTCGATCCCAGTTAATGCCATCATCAGCCTTTCAAGGCCGATTCCACATCCAGCATGTGGTGGAACACCAAAATCAAATATTTTTAGATGATAACTAAATGAATCTACTTTCATGCCTTTATTTTTCATTCGTAATTCGAGTTCAGATTTGGTCTGAATCCTAGTACTTCCTGATGATATTTCTAAATCACCGTACATTAAGTCAAAAGATTCTGAAATTTTTGGATCGTTTTTGGTTGCTTTTACATAAAATGGTTTTGGACCTAATGGCCAATCAATAATAAAATAGAATCCAGATAACCCAATTTTGCTCAAATTGGATGGATATAGATCATCACCCCATTGTGTTTTTACTCCAGATTTCTGCATTTTATCAATCAATTCAGCGTATGTGTACCTAGGAATTTTTTCAGATACACTTGGAATTAAAAACTCAGTATCAGGATTTTTGTGTGCAAAATCATTCATGGTCTTAACAGAATTTTTTATAATTTCTTCTATCCTATTCATTACATCATTATAATCAATGTACGCTTCTTCAAAGTCAATCGATATAGCTTCTGATAGATGTCTATTTGTTCTTGATGGTTCCGCACGAAAAATTGGAGCAATCTCGAATACTTTCTCAAAACTCATTGTGAGTTGTTCTTTATATAATTGGGGACTTTGTGCAAGAAATGCCTCTTTGTTATAATAAAATATAGGAAAAAGCGCAGCACCACCTTCAGTTGCAGTTGCAATCATTTTTGGTGTGTTAATTTCAATAAAATTTTGTATTGCAAAATAATTTCTTATTGATTTTAATATTTCATTACGTGCTACAAAAACTTTCTTTAACGTATTACGTCGTAGATCAACTGCTCTAATTTCTAATCGTGTATCAATATTTTTAACAGTTTTAGCATTAGGATCAAATGGAGGAATTATTTTCACGTCAGAAAAGATTCTAAGATCATTTGGGATAACTTCTATACCATTTGGAGCTTTTTCAGATTTTTTTATTCTTCCCTTTATACCAATGCAAGTATGCTCTTTTAATTTAGAAATTTCTTCTAATACCTGATCTGGACAAACACCTTTTTTAGAAACTATTTGAATTTGACCTGTCATATCTTCTATAGTAACAAATGAGATATTTCCATGACCTCTTACACTAGATATCCATCCCATAACTATAACATCCAATTCGTCCAAAGATGAAACTAATTCATTTGAATAATGTGTTCTTCTCCAATCATCCAATTCTGATTCTGTCATTATATGATTTTTTATAATCGAGTATTTATTAGGATTATTTTAGTAATTATCACATTATTGTAAAATTAAGGTTAGGTGTGACATGAATCATAGTAGATATACCGTCAAATTTTGTTGAAACTTCCTTTATCTTACTTTGATAAATGAAATATTTCCCATCTTTGTTAATTCCACCTGAAACTTTCAATAGTTTATTCTCTTGAAGGAATTGAAGTCTTCTATATACTGTAGATATAGGTATGCCAGTTTCTTTAGCAACCACAACAGCAGTTTTTGGTTGATTGATTATTGATGTTAGTATTGATAAACAAAATTGATCAGATAATACATCAAGGTAAATTTGTTTACGATTTTCATTATCAATTTTAACAACTTGAGGAATTACTTGCAATAGTAATTTGATGAATATACCACTATAAATTAGATTCTTTTCAAATAGTATTTATAAAAATAATTAGTAAAAAGTAATTAAATATGCTCAATGAGAATGACAAAATTATTGCACATGTATCTAGTGCAATTGCAGTTTATTCTATACGAAGTAGTAATGGAATGTTAACAAATGATATCTCTATGATTGATTTTATACTAAAAACAACACCAAAAAATTTAGAGGCAAAAGTATCTATTGACTTAATTGATGATGTTTTTTCATATATATCAGGCACACACTTTGATACATAGTTTCATATGTTGTGTTTATCTCATGAAAATATAGTTTGGCAACAATAGTAACTTTAGGTTCACACTGCGCACTTCAAGTTTTAAAAGGTGCAAAAGATGAAGGATTTAAAACGATTCTTGTTTGTGAGAAAAAACGTGAGAAATTATACAGAAGATTCAAGTTTATTGATGAATTAATCATTGTTGAGAAATTTTCTGATATATTAAATCAAGAAATACAAGATAAACTAAAACAGCAAGATGCAATATTAATTCCTCATGGAACATTAATAGCACAAATGAGTTCTGAAGAGATTGAATCAATTAATGTACCAGTTTTTGGTAACAAATGGATTCTCAGATGGGAGTCAGATAGAGAAATGAAAGAAAAACTCATGAGAGAGGCCA
>JASMGS010000062.1 GCA_030751155.1 Candidatus Nitrosopelagicus sp. | reverse complement strand
ATAGTAGTTTTTTCTGGATTTAGTGCAATATCATTAAAGGGCCGTGTTGAAGATTCACAATCTAAAATTATAATCACCGCAGATGGTGGTTATCGTAAGGGGAAAATAATCAATCTGAAAGAGATTGTAGATGAAAATGCTGCGATCGTAGATTCAGTTGAACATGTAATTGTTTTAGAAAGAATCAAGAATAAAATTACAATAAATAAAAAAGATAAGTTTTGGACGGATTTGATGACAAATGCATCAGACGTATGTAACCCTGAAGAGTTAGATAGTAATCATCCACTTTACATACTTTACACCTCAGGCACAACTGGAAAACCTAAAGGTGTGTTACATGGAATTGGCGGATACCTAACGCATATTTATTCAACATACAAATGGGCATTTGATATCAAAGATGACGACATTTATTTTTGTACTGCTGATATAGGTTGGGTTACTGGACATAGTTATGTTGCATATGGTCCACTTTTACATGGTGCAACACAAGTTATGTATGAAGGGGCACCTGATTATCCTAAACCATCTAGAATGTGGGAAATAATTCAAAAATATAGTGTAAGTATATTTTATACAACACCTACTGCACTGAGAATGTTCATGAAGTTTGGTGATCATATACCAAATTCGTTTGATCTATCAACATTACGTTTGCTTGGTACAGTAGGCGAACCAATTAATCCTGAAGTTTGGAAATGGTATTTTGATGTTATTGGTAAAAAGAAATGCCCTATTATTGATACATGGTGGCAAACAGAAACTGGAGGAATGATGATTACTTCGCTTCCAGGATTGGAATCAATTGTATTAAAACCCGGCTCTGCAACAAAACCAATTCCAGGTGTTGATATAGCAGTGGTTGATGAAAATGGAAACGAAACACCCCCAAATACAAAAGGGTCATTGGTAATAAGAAACCCCTGGCCGGGGATGTTACTTGGTTTATGGAAGGATGATAAAAAATACACTGATGTTTATTGGTCAAAGTTTGATGGTATGTACTACCCCGGTGATTATGCTATAAAAGATTCAGATGGTTATTTTTGGTTACTCGGTAGAGCCGATGATGTACTCAAAATTGCTGGTCATAGAATAGGTACAGCAGAACTTGAAAGTAGTCTTATCTCACATAATGATGTTATTGAAGCAGCTGTATGTGGCATACCTGATGAAATTAAGGGTGAATCAATCATAGCATTTGTTATTTTGAGAGAAAATTGTACAAACTCACGGGAAAAATTATTGATTGAATTAAGGGGTGTTGTACGCAATGAAATAGGCGCAATTGCTACGCCACAGCAGTTCTATTTTGTTACTAAACTGCCAAAGACACGTAGTGGTAAAATTATGAGAAGACTACTAAAATCTATTGTATGCGGAGAAAAAATTGGTGATACAAGCACATTAGAAGACAAAACATCTGTTAATGAAGTACAGTCAGCGTTTAACGATCAGACACTGTAATCATGAAAAAAGAAAATTAGTGTTATTTATGACTAAATATTACTGAGTAATTTTTCAATAGCTTGACTAGTATTTACCATACCATTCTTTTTCGCATACTCAACTATGCTTTGATACTGTTTACTAGTAAAACAAATTGGCATTGTTCGTTTTTGCATATACTAATGATTTCATTTAATCTTAATATCCTTTCCTATAAAATTTCACAAAGTATTTCATAGATTGTTTGGTATAATCTGTATGGCAAGAAAGCGCCAGATCTTGGTGATTGGAAATAATGATGATGGGTGTACGCCAGAAGTAGAAAAACTTGCATATGATATGGGTTCTAAGATTGCAAAGTCTAACTCAGTTTTGATAACTGGCGGTCTTGGTGGAGTAATGCGTGCGGCATCTCGTGGCGCACATGAAACTGGTGGGTTAACTGTAGGAATAATACCTCAAAACGATTTTTCTCTTGCAAATGAATTCTGTGACATAGTAATTCCCTCTGGAATGGGTTTAATGCGTGATTTTCTAAATGCACTTTCTGCAGATGGTGTTATTGTAATAGGTGGTGGAGCTGGGACACTTTCTGAAATTTGTGCCGCATATATGTATAAAAAACCAATTATCGCATTAAAAAATTCTGGCGGAACTGCATCAAAATACGCTGATCAGTTTCTTGATCATAGGAAAAATGTACAAATTATTGGAGTGGAAACTGCTGATGAAGCGATAAAATGTGTTTTAGAGCAAATTAACACATAGATAACAATAATGGGTCTGGTTCATAAAACGCACCATATTGCTCAGATAATTTTTTTAATTCATTGACAATTTTTTGCATACCAATTTCATTTGCAGTTTCAAATAATGGTTTTTTGAGATTTAACCCCAAGTTCGCGGCTTTTTCAATCTCATTTATGTCACTAGCTTTGTTTGTAACAAGCCACGCTGCATTATTTAGAATGTTTGCGATTATTTGTGTCGGATCACATTTTTTGCCTAACTCTTCTGAAAGTGAAATTCTTTCATATTTATCATCAGAATATTTGTAAAATCCCTCTCCACTTTTTTGACCTAGTTTTTTTTCATTGAATAATTGTTCAATTTTTGGATGTGGTAAAATGACTTTTTTATCTCTTAGATGCATTTCTATGGTTGCTTTGTGAATAACATCCATTCCGGTATAATCAGCTAATTCAAAAATACCCATAGGGAACCCAAGGTTAAATTTGACCGCAGAATCAATCTCTACTTGCTGAATTTTTTGTCTTTCCATTACATAACAGGCCTCATGAACGAGTGGTATGAAAAGTCTATTCACAATAAATCCTGGAACATCTTTTCTACAAATTACTGGTGTCTTATTTACAGATTTCACAAGATTAATGATAAGATTGAGAATGTCATCTGAGGTTTTTTGACCAGGGATTATTTCAACAAGTTTCATTAGTTGTGGTGGATTGAAGAAATGAATTCCTATAAATTTATCAGGTCTAGAGAGGGTGTTTGCAATTTCTGAAATTGGTAATGTACTGGTATTTGATGCAAAGATAACTTGGTCACCAGCAACCTTATCTAATTCCGCATATACTTTTTTTTTGAGATCCATTATTTCTGGAACAGCTTCAATCACTAAGTCACTATCATGTACAGCATCCTTCAAATCTACTATTGGCTTTATTCTTGAAAGGATTTTTGATTCTTCTTCTAAGGAAATTCTTTCTTTTGAAACAAGTTTATCTAAACTCCATTTAATTTTCTCCATTGCCTTGTCTAGGAATTTTTGTTCGATATCTCTAAGCACTATATTATATCCAGCCATGGCATAAACTTGAGCAATTCCATGACCCATTATTCCAGATCCTAGAACTGTTATGTTTTTAATTTCCATACCGTCCAAAGAAATTGGCATCCTTTATAATATGTTTCTTGATTATTCAAAACATGGGATTATTTGGTAAAAAGAATAGTAACAAAACAAAATGTGATGTGTGTAATCTAGAATTGCCTACACCTGAACGATTGGAGCGTCATAAAAAGAAGGCTCATGGTAATGTGCCAGAAAAAAAGATGGATGGCTCTTCAAATGCTGGTGAAGGCGGTTTATGGTGACTTTTCATAATTAATACAAATGGTGAACTGTTATGGAAATGAATGATTCAAAAAAATATGGCTTGATGTTTTTATTTACTTTTTTGGGTGCAGCTCTCATCATCGGAACAGTTGTATTTCCATTTTGGAATTTAATACGTGCTGATGTCTATGAGGAAGTTGAAATTATGTTAAATGAAAGAGGTATGTGTTATGTGGATACTTCTGATAACATACCAAAAACAATTGATAACTGTGAATATCAAATCGGTGACACTGTAACTGTAAAATTTGGTGAAGGACTTGCATATGCAACTATTGTGAGCCCTTAACAATCATTTTATATTTTATAAAATTCTAACGAAGTATGGATTGTATATTTTGTAAAATTGTTAACGGAGAAATTAAATCTAGGCTGATTATGGAGTCTAAAAATTCTGTTGCTTTTTTAGATGCATTTCCAGTTACTAAGGGACATACATTAGTAATTCCAAAAACACATTATGGTAAAATCCAAGACATGACACAAGATGATAGTGCTGATCTATTTCGTGTTGTATATGAAGTAGTTCCTAAAATTGATAAAATTACCGGATCTACTCTTTTAGCTATACATAATGGCAAAGAAAGTGGTCAAGAAATACCACACGTTCATGTTCATCTAATACCTAGACAATCAAATGATTTAGCTGGGCCTGTACACAGTATGTTCAAAAACAGACCAAACCTTTCAGATGACGAGTTTGATCAATTACATATAATGTTAAAGAGTTCTTGATTATAATGGATAGATTTTCTTCTTAGAATCTTTCTGATGAACTAATATTGCCTTTGTTGGACAGGTTTTAGCGGCATCCATGATTTTTCCTTTATGGGAACCATGCTGATTATGTACCTTTGATTTAGGATTAATGGCTGAAATCTTATCTACAACGAATACATCAGGTGCAATTGTTTCACAACTACAACAGGCTATGCATAAACTCTTGTCAACTTGAATTTTCAGGTTATGATCAAATTTTTTCCTATTTTCTAGTCTATTTTTGAACATTTGTTCCATGTTTTTTTCAGGATCTTCCCAAAACATTTTTTCGAAATTATTTTTTGGTTTTTGAAATACATTTTGTTCATAATCTTCCCAGAAAGATTTTTCATATAATGTCCAAAACTCTTCATCCATCTCAAAGTGATTTGTATGACTAGTCCAGTCTTCTGTAGGTTGTGTATCTGAAGAATGTGTTTTCCAATGTGTTTGTTTTGTAGTATTCATTGATGATTTTTCCTGATTAGCAGTTTTCTCGTTTATCATCTTAGAATTATTCATTTTATTTTGTTTTTTTAAATAATGATACGCATCTGTGATTTTTTTGAATTTATCGTCATTTCTTTCATTTTTATTTTTATCTGGATGTAGTTCTAAGGCCAATTTTCTATATCTATATTTGGCATCGTCAAATGTAGCACCAGATTCAAGAGATAATGTTTGGATTGCCTTGTATCTATTCACTAGTATTTGTTATGTTTGCATATTTTAAAAAGTATTGAATAACGCCGGGAGAGGGATTTGAACCCCCGAGTGCGATGCACAGACGCTATCCTGTATGAGATTTCGAGGCGTCCGCCTTACCAGGCTTGGCTATCCCGACAAAGTAAATTTATCAAAGATCCTAATATAGTCAATACTTTGAAAGATTAAATAAAAAAATAAGGTAAAAGAATGGTAGATCATGGGCGTAGACATAAAAACTCTGTTGATACGGGAAAAAACTAAACTTGAATCATTCTCTTCAAAAATAATTGCAATTGATGCATATAATGCAATTTACCAATTTTTGGCGATCATTAGAGGACCTGAAGGCATGCATCTTACGGACAGAAAAGGTAGAGTTACAAGTCATCTTACTGGTTTGTTATATCGTAATGTGAATTTCCTTTTGATGGGAATAAAACCAGTTTATGTTTTTGATGGAAAACCACCTTCTATGAAAATGGCTGAGATTGAACGTAGAAAAAAATTAAAAAAAGCTGCGACAGTAAAATATGAAAAGGCAAAAGTTGAAGGAGACATAGAAACTGCCAGAAAATATGCACAGCAGACAACATCAATGCATGATGGAATGGTGCAAGATTCCAAGCATTTACTTGATCTTTTTGGAAT
This sequence comes from Candidatus Nitrosopelagicus sp., assembly GCA_030751155.1. Taxonomy (GTDB): domain Archaea; phylum Thermoproteota; class Nitrososphaeria; order Nitrososphaerales; family Nitrosopumilaceae; genus Nitrosopelagicus. The sequence continues at coordinate 3,595 of JASMGS010000062.1, read as the reverse complement.
ACCCTATGTACAGGCACCAGCTGATGGAGAAGCAATGGCGGCCCATCTGAATATATCAGGTAAAGCTTATGCTGTGGCAAGTCAAGATTATGATTCTTTATTGTATGGAGCAAGAAATCTTGTTCGTAATTTTACAAATTCTGGTAGAAGAAAGCTTCCAAATCGTAATACCTACATCGATGTAGAACCTGAAATCATTAACTACCAGAAAACTTTGGATGGATTAAGCGTTACACGTGAACAATTGATTGATATCGGAATTTTAATTGGGACCGATTTCAATCCTGATGGTTTTGAGAGAATAGGTCCAAAAACTGCACTCAAACTAATCAAAGAATATAGTAAATTAGAAGATATACCACAAATACAGGAACAACTTCATACTATTCAATTTAACAAGATTAGAGAAATCTTCTTACAGACTAATGTGTCTGAACCCGGTAATATAGAATTTCATGATATTGACTACACCGGAATACTTGGTTATCTTTCTAGAGAAAGAGATTTTTCTGAAGATAGAGTAAATGCATCATTAAATAGATTAAAGAAAGGATTAGAAAAAAGAAGCCAGACTTTAGAGAAATGGTTTTGATATTGAATATACTAAAATAAAAGAACAATATTAAATCGAATATGACTGATATTGATCATTCAAAAAATGTGTATCTTTTCATACACGGTCGTGTAGATTTAGCTGAAAAATCAATTGATCTATTAACTTCTAGTGGTTTTTCAAAAGAAAAAATCATTATGGCTGATCCAAAAAAGGCTGGTGATGTTGATGATTATATGGCAATGTTATGGATGCCTCCAAATCCTGATCATATAAAAATTCAGAAGATTACAAAAGTAGAGGAAGCTGATGATTCTGGAATGATTGGAGTTTGGAAGGGTGTTTCCAAAGACGATGTTAGCAAAATTATGTTTTAATAAATTTAATTAATCATCATCAGAATCCTTTGGTTCATCACGTGTATCAAATGAATTGTTAGGGCCTACCATGTCTTCTGGTTTAACGTCTTGATCCCATGTACCCCTTATTCCTTTTATTATAGAAAATACTCCTAATGCAATAAGAATTGCAGCTGGTGTAAAAGCAAATATTTTATCCTGAAATCCAGTATCACAATCAATTTCTCTAGGCGGTTCATCTTCATAATATTCAAAGCATTTATCAAATTCAGCCTGAATTGTTAATTCACTAAATTGGGAACCAAAAACTGACATAACAATGATTCCAGAAAACACGAGCACAATACCAATTATAATAAAGCGAATATCACTCATATACTAATTTGATATATTGAATATTTTAGGCTATTCTAGCAATTTCTTAAGATTCTCTAATGAGTTTTTGTAAAATGATTCTAGGAATAAACAAAATTCTCTAAATTCTATTTGAGTCATTTCTTCAGTGTTAAAGTATGATTCCCATGTAACTTTGGATTTTTGATTATATGCTGTCAGTGAAATAGTTGCATGGTACCCACGTAACGGCAGTCCATCTACAGCTATATATGAAAAATAATGTTCATCTTCCCAACTAACAATATATTCATTAATTATACTACCATCATCAAATTCTAACCGTCTATGTGTACCAATACCAGATTTATTACGAGATTTCGATACACATTTTTTCATCCCAACTAACCAATCCAGATTAACAACATCACTAATCTTTCTCCAAATTTTTTTAGGTGGAGCATTAATTATAATAGATTTTTTTAGATTTGCATTATGATTAATCGCATACTCGGAATTATTTTTAGTCATAATCCTCATACCGTATGATAATTTTTAAATTTTCTAGTTTAATACATTTAAAATTGTGATTTTATAGTAAAATATATGGTATTTGGTTGGGGTAAGAAAAAATTAGATGAAAATGAAATTAATGTAGTGTCCAAGGAAAAGCATATCCTACTTTCAGATATTTCTAATATTCTGGAGGAAATTAGCAGTGTTAGGACTAAAACAATCATGGCAGAAGTGAAAACATTTAGGAATAAAATTGATTCAAACCGCAAAACACTTCTGAAAATTACGAAAGAATTGGATGGGGATACACTGAATACTGAAGAAATAGATCATCATTTAAGAAGATTAGTTGATCGAGGAAAAAGTGATGTATTATCAATCATCAAAAAAGAATGCACAAAAAATCTAATAGAGATAAATTCATTTGATGATGTTAAAGCGTTTAGCGAAACTGTCACCAAAATGTTAAAACGTGTTGGCGATTCATTGGGAAGACATTCTAACGTTATTCATATATTTGCAAAAAAATATGCAAAAAGACTAAAAGATGATCTACGTGTCATGCAAAGTGACAATAAAGAGATTAGTGTATTAGTTACCAATCATATTGATTTAGAAAATAAAATTGAGAAAATTACTGAAAGTGTTATAGAATATGAGCAGTTTCAGGAGTCGTTATCTACATTAGATGTTCGTAAGGATAATGCTGAAAAAAATATACAGAAATTGATAGAGATGAACAAAAATATTATTGATGAAATTGAAACATTAAAAAATAGTAAAGAGTATACAGCATATTTAAAAATTAAAGAAGAAATTAATTCTTTCCTTTCAGTAAGGCTTGAGATAAAAAATCAAATTGATTCACAGTTTGCAAATATATCTAGGCCCATGAATAAATACATCTATATCTCATCACTTGATAAATTACAAAAAAAATTATTGGAGAATTTAATTAATAATCCCATTGATGTGTTGACTGATGAGAATAAGGATGGAATTATCCAAATATTGGAAGCAGTAATTAAAAATGTAAAGTCAGAATCGATTTCTGTTAAAAACATTGAAAAATCATTAAACCAACTTAATCAAACAATTTCTTTAGTTGATGAATTTATTGATAAAATCAATAATTGTAGTCAATCTAAAATTGATGCCGAAAATAGATTATCAGTTTTTAATTATGCTAATTTGGAGAAAAAAGAATTGGATTTGAGTAAGAATAAAAATAATACAAGTGAAACAGAGTCAGAATTAGAATCGTTTGAGTTTGAGACTGGTTCAATAACAGACTCAATGTCCAAATCTATTAAATCAATAGAGTCAATTCTTAATCAGATTTCCGCTGTGCATTATGTAATAGCATTAGAATAAAATGTTGATAAAAAAAAATAATCATAAACGTAAAGTGACGATGACGGAGGAAGCTCGAGATGGAATAATATCATTTTGTAAAATGAATCACCCTAATGAAGGAATTCTGATTTTGCGTGGAAAATCAAAGCGTGGGAATGTGTTTGTTGATGGTTTAGTCATACCACCATTTTCTGAAACAGGTGCTGATTTCGCTGGATTCCCACATAATCCCCTTCCACTAGATCTTAGTTATGTTGGAATAGTTCATTCACATCCTGCAGGTTCGGCAGAACCATCACCTACTGACTTGAATAACTATTTTGGATTGGTATCCATGATAGTGAAATCACCCTATAATGATGATGACATATTTGCATGGGATAGTAATGGTGATGAAATACCATTAGAAGTGTTGGCAACTGAAAACTAGTGATCCTGACAAAACTTTATATGGTTTTTTTACCAATTTTTCTTAGTT
>JASMGS010000061.1 GCA_030751155.1 Candidatus Nitrosopelagicus sp. | reverse complement strand
GCATTTGATATGGTAAAGGATTATCCTAACCTTGATGGAATTGTTGTTGTTGGTGAAATAGGAGGAGATGCAGAAGAAGTGTTTGCTCAGAAAATAATTGATGAAGATTTCAAAAAGCCAATTGTTGCTTACGTGGCAGGCAGAAAAGCTCCAAAGGAAAAGAGAATGGGGCATGCCGGTGCAATCGTCATGGGAAATTATGGATCAGCTGAATCTAAAATAGCAATGTTCTCAAAAGCAAATATCCCAGTTGCCAAAAGACCAATAGAAGTACCGATACTACTTGCTGGAAAGATGGAAAAAAAATAGTTTATACGGAGTAATTTTGAGGTGAAAGCATGCCAGTCACAGATCCTGAAAAAAAACAGATTGCACAAAGAGCTAGACTTCATATGAAAATCTGCTTTACATGTGGAGCACGAAACCCAATCAGTGCAAAAAGATGCCGAAAATGCCATAACAGCTATCTGCGACTCAAAAACAGAACTCTAGGCGTTAAAAAGACATAATCTTACAGTTTGAAAGTTACTTCCTCACCGTTATCAATTGGTACAGTAACCGACTGAACATTTGGATTGCTCCTGACATGAGATAAATAATCTGCCATCATTTCGTTGAACCTTTCTGGGAACAAAATATTATCAGCACCGATTATCCCACCCTTCCTTACTAATGGTAAGCACAGATCAAAATACTCGATATAACTTTCCTTATCGGCGTCGATGAAGATAAAATCAAAATAATTTTCACCGAACTCCTCTTTTATCTCATGCAAAATTTTTCTAGCCTCACCCTGCTTAATTTTGATTAGAGATCTCACTCCAGCCTCCTCAAAGTTCTGTGTTGCCTTATCAATCTTAAATTTCTCCCTGTCGATTGTGATAATTTGGCCATCTGATTGAGTACCTGACATCACTACGTCGGCAAACCAGAGTCCAGAATAGCCTACAGACATACCTATCTCAAGAATTTTTTTAGCGTTTATGGATTTTAGTAGTACATTATAAAACATCCCAATATTTTTTGATATGCAGTTCAGTCTCTTCTCACTTGGAACTTCATTCCTGTGGATGTTCTCATAATCAATGTCCTTTTCTAATCTTAATAATACATTCTGGATTTTTTCATTTATCATTATTCTTTAAATTACTTGGTGTGTGATATATAACATTGGCAGAACCGGCAAAAAATCTTGTACCTAAATTTTTTGATGATACCGGGACAACATATGATGGTGTTGTCTCGTATGGTACGTTAGGCAAGGACAAATACTGGAAGAAAAAGATATTGGAGCAAATTTCTGATGGAAGTTCTTTCTTGGATCTGGCATGTGGTACTGGAATTCTTACCAGGGAAATTGCGGCAAAATTTCCCAATGCAAAGATTGTTGGTATTGACATAACCAAAAGTTATCTGGATGTAGCCAAGCAAAATTCAAATTCATTTGACAATATCTCGTTCATCCTTGACGACGCAGAAGAATTCAAACTAGATTCAAAGTTTGACTGCATTACTGCGTCCTATTTGCCAAAGTACTGTGATCCGGGAATACTTGTAAAAAACTGTATAATGCATCTCAATCCTGGTGGCAAAATCATCTTTCATGATTTCACATATCCAAAAAATCCGGCTGTCAGAGGACTGTGGAATTTCTTTCTTACCATCCTGCGGTTGGTGGGATATTTTATTCCAAGTTGGAAAGATGCACTAATCGGACTGCCAAAGCTGATTCGAAGTACCAATTGGCTTCACAATTATTCTAATGTAATGAAGAAAAGCGGATTGAAGGTGAGTAATCAATATCTTACATATGGTGCAGCAGCAATCCTCACTGGCACAAAATAAGTATGATGTATTTTTAAAAATCTCAGAGATGAAGGCGTTAGTTTATGAAAATTACATGGAGAATGATGATTTTGAATCAGTTCTAGAGTTACGTGACATTCCGGAACCTGTGCCAAAACCAAACGAAGTAATTTTTCGCGTAAAGGCTGCGGCATTAAACTATGATGATATATGGGGTATGAGAGGAAAACCACTCGCTGTTCCATTACCACATATTTCTGGAACTGATGCTGCTGGAGAAGTAATTGCGATTGGTGACAACATAAAAAATATCAAAATTGGAGACAGAATAGTTTCCCATGGAAACATGTCATGCCGTGTCTGTGCAGTATGTACTGATGGTAGAGAATATGATTGCCGACAACGAAAAATTTGGGGATTTGAAACTGGACCACTGTGGGGAGGCTACTGTGAGATTGCGCATCTTCCAGAAATTAATGTCGTAAAAATTCCAAATAATGTAAGTTATGAGGAAGCTGCAGCTGCATCAATGACACTTTTAACGTCTTGGCACATGTTGGTTGGGCGAGCCAAGATTAAACCAGGTCAAACTGTCTTAATTATGGGCGGTAGTTCTGGTGTTGGAATTTTTGGAATACAAATTGCAAAATTATATGGTTGTACAGTTATTGCTACCGCAAGTTCTAACAAACTGGAAAAACTCAAAGAACTTGGTGCAGATTATGCTGTAGATCATAGAAAGGAGGACTGGCATAAGGAGGTCAGAGGAATAACCAAAGAAATTGCAAAGAGAGATGGTGTCTCTCCGGGAGTTGATATAATCTTTGAGCATATTGGCGGCTCGCATTTTAACAAAGAACTAACTTTACTGAAATATGGTGCAACACTTGTAACTACTGGTGCTACAACTGGATATGATGTGCCAACAGACCTGCGCCACATATTTTTCAAGGGCATTAACATTTTAGGCTCCACACAGGGAACTCGTGCCGAGTTAGAGGAGGGATTTCACTGGATGGGTCAGGGAAAGATAAAGGCAATTATCGATTCCGTCTTTACATTTGAGAATGCGGTGGAGGCTCACAAAAAGATGCTCAATGGAAAAGGGCTGGTCGGAAAAATAATTCTCAAGCCAAACTAGAATCTCACAACAAGAAATATTGCAGTGCCAACCAAAACTCCAATCGTAAGAAGTTTTAGAATGGTTTCACATCTTTTAATCTCTGATTGACTTTTATTGTTACGCCTCAGGTGTTTGTACTTTCTTGATGTCGTTATCAAAATGTAAGTTATGACTGAAGAGATTCCGCAAAGTATGATTGTTTCCAGCGAGATTGAGTTTGTCTGGATTACTGAGCCAGCAAAAACCGGCAGTATTGCCCACGAAATTATTGTTGACGAGTTGTTGTGGAATCTTCCCCCGAACAATTCCAAATTGTATGCAAACAGGAAGAATCCTTCCGCGATTCCTATCGCAAACAACAGAGGTGAATCCAAGAAGGCGTAGTACATTCCAATTGTAAATGCAACTCCCAGCACAATCATTGATACAGTCCAAAGTTTCCTCTTCGGCAAATCTCCCCACGGCTTTGTCTTTCCGCCAACCGCGTCCAGCAGATGAGCTGAGACACCAAGTGCCAGAAAATAAATCACACAAACTGCAACGAGTCGCTCTGTTTCAAAAGAGCCAGAGAGCGAACCCCATGCCGCAAAGCATGTAACGATGCTAGTGTATGGCAAAAACAGCAGGCCAATTGTCACTCGAAAATTCCTAGAGCCAAATTTTGGAACAAACCACTCTGATGTCCTATCCCGAAGCATGGAAACTGTACGTCAAAGTATGTTTTTAACTTAGATTTTATAGTATGTAAAATGAATTAGATTATGAATCGCTATAAGAAATTTATAAAAAAAGGAATCAAGGAACCACTCTCAACTGTCGAATTTCATACTTTTGCGCCAATAAAGCGTGTTTCAATGCTTAGCAAAAAGATAATTCCTAAATCAGATACTCATATTGCCATTCATGTTATTGATTCTGCCCAGAAAAATATGCTGGACTATAGTTTGTTACATAAACACAATGCAGATGAAATTAATCTGATTATTTCTGATAATGATAAACTGAAATATGAAATTCAGCTTGGTGATGAAAAATACAGGGTAACGTCACCAACGACAATATTCATTCCAAAGGGAGTACGGCATAAGGCAAAGTTGATATCTGGCAAAGGGACTTTTGTCTGTATTATTCTATCAGGAAAATATACGTCATCAAAATAGATACAATTATCGCCCAAATATTTTTTTAAATGAACCAAAATTATTTGATGTTCCATTCTTTGATTTTTTTCGAGTACCTAGGTTTACAATATCTTCATATCTAATGTCTTTGCCGCCATAACTGATCATTTTTGCACGTTTTAGATCACGTATTTTTATGATCCTATCGGATTCCAATTGTATTGTGGCATCATCACTTATGTCAAAGCCTGAACCTTGATCATAAAACCTGATTTTGCCGTTATTTTTTAAGAAGAATTCTACATTGTGTGTTACCTTACTGCCGTAAACTAGTATTTCTCTTCCTTTGATTTTTATATTATCAACTAGATTAAGTGCAATCACGGTGTCAGCATCAAGTTTTACAGTATCAGTTACATTTCCAGCAACAAGTTTTCCATTCAGAGCTTTGAGTTCAGTGAAATATTCTTTCATAATCGACATGCCAACTCTTCCCTGTGGATCACTAACCCTCTTTTTTATACCACTTACATTACCAACTTCCATATCTCCGTTATCAACAGTGATTTTTGCTCCACCATCAATATCATATTTATTTTGAATGGAATCAATCATTCTAAAATTTCCATCTGTAAGATGTATGTGGGTTTTATGTTTTTCATATGGACTAAAATATGGACTTGTGATACTACCCCACATCATTACTGAATTATCATATTTGAAATTACCAGCCCAAAATTTACCTTTCATTGACAATGTTTTTGTGGGTTTTCTTTCAAACTCCATTTTACCAAATTCATTTGAACCAAATAATCGCATACCAGTAGTATTGGTACGGCTAAGAGCAGCAACCCATTCTTGCGCTGTTTTCATTTCTTTTGCTACATCATTAGATAATAGAAGATTCTTTCGTAATTTTTCATCTTCCGAGGTTCCAGAATAAAATTTTGCGTTACTCTTCTTTTCATCTAATGTATCAGGATATTTTTTACCTTTTTGCAGGTCTTCGTATGCCTGCTTAATTCTTTTGAATTTTTCATCATTGCCACCTCTATCTGAGTGATGTTGAAGTACCAATATTCTGTAAGCTTTTTGAATTTCTTTTTTAGACGCATCATCAGATAGATTCAAAATTTCATAATTACTCTCTACCATACTTAACATACATCTGATACTTTCTTAAATCTTAAGAAATTAAATACAAAAATCCTTTTTATTTAGTGATAATTACAATCTGCATATGGCAGAATCAAAAAAACCTGTTGTAGTGGGTATTGAGATTTTAAAAAAAAATGGACTTGATGTAGATTCTCTTATCAAAGAATTAGTGATTAATGCATCTGTTGAATTTACGGCGTATTATTACTTCACATTATTACGGGCAAACTGTACTGGTATGGATGGTGAAGGAATTAAGGGTGTGATTGAAGATGCAAGATTAGAAGATCTAAGTCACTTTGAATCATGCATTGAGAGAATCTATCAACTTGGTGGCTCTCTACCAAAAGATGCTACACAATTCATTAAGATGTCTGGCTGTGAATTTCTACAACTCCCACCAAACCCAACAGATCTAACTGCAATTCTAGAAAAATGTCTCAAAGCTGAGCAAGGTGCAATAGTAAACTGGGATAAAATATGTAATATGACATTGGGTAAGGATCCAGCAACGTATGATATTGCAAAGGATATACTAGCTGAAGAGATTGAGCATGAATCATGGTTTCTAGAGCTCTTGTACTCAAGACCATCTGGTCATATGAGAAGAAAATATCCTGGTGAAAGACCACACACAAAAAAACATTCTAGGGCACTTGATTCGTTATAATT
>JASMGS010000060.1 GCA_030751155.1 Candidatus Nitrosopelagicus sp. | reverse complement strand
GGATCATAATCAATTTCTACAGATTCTGCATGGCCAGTAGTATCTGTGCATACATCCTCATATGTGGGATTTTGTTTCATTCCACCAGAATAACCAACCTGAGTTGATTTTACACCTTTTGTTTTTCTAAATATCTCCTCAACATGCCAAAAGCAACCTGCACCAAACGTAGCTTTCATATTATTTTAATAACAAATATCTAATTTATAATTTAGATGGAAAAGGCTGACATTGAATCAATACCAATTCAAAAGACATTTGATCTAAAAGATGAAAAAGATGCTTACGATGCAGCTGAAGAAATGGTACGAATTGGATTTTATAAAGAAAAAAAAGGATTCAAAGTTTTGATGGCGAAAGAACCCAAAAAAACAGCCAAGCGGATTGGGTATATAGTTACAACAACCGTAACTGCTAGTTTGAGGAAGGATGATCAACATAGGGATATAAGATATTGGACATATCATCATGACAAGGAATGCTATGGTATTGTACTAGTTAGCTCTAAAGTTGTAGATGAATTAGGTTTTTGAAGCATCTTTGGAAATAGAAAGCCTGCTTGCTAATATAGTAGCAATAATCATCCCGAACAAAATTCCTCCAATTACATCCATTGGATAATGTTGTAAAACGTAAATCCTGCTCAGTCCTACTGAGATAGGAAAAATCCATAAAAGAAGCCAACCTCTTGGGAATCTTTCTGATAGAGCCAAGCCTAAAACAAATGCAATTACAGATGCACGTGCCGCATGTCCTGATGGAAAAGAACCTTTACCACCTAGGACAGATGTGTCATGTTCTATCTCCAGTGGTAACTCAGTTCCAATGTATTCAAGATCTGGTCTTGGACGCTCAACTATGTAATCTTTGAAATAACCTGATGCCACAGTAGCAATAATTACAGCTAGTAACATTACCAAACCCATACGTCTGGTTCTACGCCATACAAACATTACAAAACAGAAAACCATGATTGGGATTATCCCACCAATTTCTGTGATTGCCCACATTGATGTATCTAGAGTTGAGTTACCAGAAATTGATTGAAAATATGTTATCACAGATATATCAAATTGTTCTGTGATCTCTGCATAAACTAATGCGGTAATAATAAGGAATGATATAACTAGGAAAAAAAAACCAATTGAACGCATTTCGAAGATAAATTTTTGCATCAACGAACTCTCATAACGATCATTTTTAATTTTGTCTATGAATTAAGTGATCGTACCCAAAATCAGTGCTGTTTTTTATAAAACATAAACAGAACACAAGTTTACTTTGAAATTATGAAGTTGTAAAAGATTTTAACTGGATTCACTGGATGGTATATGTGAGGATCCTAACAATAGATGATTTAGAATTTGATAATAAGACAGTTTTCTTGAGAGTGGATATGAATTGTCCAATTGATTCTCAGACTTTAGAAATTTCTGGTACAAAAAGAATTGAAGAAACAATTGATACGTTAAATTCATTGAAAAATGCAAAAATTGTTATTGCATCACATCAGGGTCGAGTTGGAAACAAAGATTATACTAGTATGGCTAAACATGCCAAAATACTTGAAAAATTATTAAATCGTAAAATCAAGTATACTGACGATATTATAGGTACCACTGCACAAAATGAGATAAAAAATTTAGAGAGTGGTGATATTCTGCTACTTGATAACCTTAGATTATGTGCAGAAGAGAACTATGAATTTACAGGATCTACAGCAGCAAAAACAATAATGGTACAACGATTAGCAAAATTATTTGATATATGTGTCCTAGATTCTTTTCCTAGTGCACATAGATCACACCCATCAATTGTTGGTTTTTCATATATACTACCAGCATGTGCAGGCAGAATTGTTGAAAGAGAAGTGATGAAATTAGATGAGATTTTATCGGTAGCAAAAGCTCCTCATACAATAGTTTTAGGTGGCTCAAAGATTGATGATAGGCTTGAAGCGATACGTTTACTCATAAAAAATGGAAGGGCGGACCATATTTTATTAACTGGATTAATCGGTAACGTGTTTTTGAGAGCACAGGGGAGAATTAAATCAAGTCTTGGAATAAAGAGAGAAGAAGAGATGGTTTCAAATGCACACTCTCTGATTGGTGAATACCCTGATATTTTTTCAACTCCTGTGGATGTAGCTATAGAAAAAAATGGGAAGAGAGTAGAGTTAGATGTTAGAGATTTGAATAAAGATGATCAGGTTTATGATCTTGGACCTAAAACAATTGAATACTATAATAAGATTATTTCTGGAGCTGGTACTGTTTTTATTAGTGGTCCTCCTGGATTTTTTGAAAAAGAAAATTTTGATTATGGAACTAAAACTCTACTAGAATGTGTAACTAATTCTATGGCCACAACAATTGTTAGTGGTGGTCACCTTACATCCGCATTAAAAAAATATGGATTAGAAAAAAAAATCACACATATTAGCACAGCTGGTGGTGCATTGGTTCGTTATCTTACTGGTATCAAACTACCAATGATTAAATCGTTAGAAGAATCAGCAGAAAAATATAGATCTACAGTGAAGAACCACAACTAGTGTTCTGACATATCTTATTCTCAGATGATATGAGATAGCTATCTTCCTTACATGATACACATTGAACTTTATTCAGTGATTCAAATAACTTGAACCATTGTGTAGTAAAATTTTGAGCGATATTACGTAAAATTTCACTATCGCATAATTCTTTAAAATAGATTTCCATATCATCTATTGTTAAAGATGATTCAATGATTTTGTTTTGTTTTAAAATTTCAAAGATTTGATCATTATTGAATCTTAGATCATCATCATTAAAATTTTCAAAAATTATCTTCCTAATACTAATTGTTATTGGAATGTCATCCATACTAGTAAAGTGATGCAGCTTCTTCTTTTAGGTTTCCAGCTGCTTCCACATCATTCATTTTTTCAGCAAAATAAGAATAAATTCCGTATTTTAACGCCTTCAAAGAAAGTAATGCACATTTAATTCGTACTGGGCTTGTTTTGATCAGATGTTCTAGACCAAGTTCTGCCAATAATTCATCCTTTTGAAAGTTTTTTACATCATCAAGATTTTTGCCCTGTATCATTTCAGTTAAAACAGAAGTACACGCCATACATATAGCACAACCTTTACCATCAAATTTTACTTCAGTAATTTTTGAATCATCAATATTAACATACAAATCAATACTGTCACCACAAAGAGGATTACTATCATGCCTATGTATTTGAGGATTTTCTATTTTACCAAAATTTGAAGGGTTTCTAGAATACTCTATTATCATTTCTGTATAAATTGGATCTCCACTCATAATTTGAACACCTTAGCTACCTGTTCAAGTGAGTCAATTAGAGTGTTAACTTCTTCTTTTGTATTGTAAATGTAAAAACTTGCACGATTAGTTGCTGCAACATCTAATTTTTCCATGAGTACTTGTGCACAGTGATGACCTGATCTAATTGCAACACCATTTTTATCAATTATAGTTGCAACATCATGTGGATGAACATCTTTGAAATTGAATGATATTACGCCACCCTGTTTTTTCGTATCATTAGGACCATAAATTACCAAGCCTTTGACTTTTGACATTTTTTCTAATGCATACTTTGTTAACTCAATTTCATGATTTCTAACATTATCCATTCCTATTTCTGTAAGATAATCAATTGCAGCTGCAAAACAAATAACATCCGCAACATTAGGAGTTCCAGCCTCGAACTTGTATGGAAGATCATTCCAAGTTGTTTCTTGTTTGTGAACTTCTCTTATCATATCACCACCACACTGAAAGGGTTTCATATTTTCTAGTAACTCCTTTCGTGCCCACAGAACACCAACACCAGTTGGACCTAACATCTTATGTGCTGAAAAAGCATAGAAATCACATCCTAGGTTACCAATGTCTACTTTCATGTGTGGTACTGCCTGTGCGCCATCAATCAGAATTTTTGCACCGGCATCTTTGCATTTTTTTATAACTTTTTGAATGTCAGTTATTGTTCCAAGAACATTTGAAACATGACTTACGGCAACTAGTTTCACCTTACCTGTTGCAAGATGCTCATCAAGTTGTTCTAACATTAACTCACCATTATCATCAATATCGACATATCTAAGTTCTGCACCTGTCTCCTGTGTGAGTACCTGCCATGGAACAATGTTTGAATGATGTTCATATTCAGTTGTGACAATAATGTCGCCCTTTTGCACATTATCTCTTCCCCAAGCATATGCAATCAAATTGATAGCCTCTGTCGTTCCTCTTACAAAAATTATTTCTTCACTATGTGCAATATTCAGAAATTTTGCAATTTTACTCCTAGTAGCCTCAAATGCTTCTGTAGATTCTTCCGCCAAAGCATGTACAGCTCTATGTATATTGGAATTATGGTTCTTGTAATAGTTAGTAATTGCATCTATAACCTGAATTGGTTTTTGTGTGGTTGCCGCATTATCCAAATATACCAATGCCTTATCATCTCTTACTCTCCTTTTCAGTACTGGAAAATCACTTCTACATTGTGTGTCAAGAGATTGTGTGCTACTTTGCAATTATCTAACACACCTACCGATACTTATAATGCTGCTCAACTTCTTCGTTTTCATTATAGCGTGTTTCCTCAACTTCAACTATAGATTTTAGATTCTCATCCATGTTAATTGTTAATTCTTTATTCGTCCATTTTGATTCAATAATATTTGAGATCCATGCTCTAACTTGATGAGACATGGTTCTAGAAAGTGGTTCTAAGAATCCTTCAACAATTATACGTTCAGCTTCAGAATAACTTAAGCAGCGTGTACCCAGATAGAAAATTTGTTCATCATCCAATTGAGCTACAGAAGCAGAATGTGTAGCTTTAACATCGTTCGTAAGAATCTCAAGACCTGGTATTGAATCTGACTTAGCACCTTTACTCAATAAAATAGAGCGGCCTGACAGAAATGAATTTGAGTGTGAAGCATTTTCATTGATTCTAATCATGCCCTTGAACAATGATTTTGATGTATCCTTTAGAATTGATTTCTCAACAACTTTCCCCTCTGTTGATTGTGCATTATGATTAACAGTTGTATTTAGATCAAATGATTGATCATTGTTTCCAAAAACTACTTCAGCGTCATTCACAACAGAACCTGATCCATTTAGATCATAATCAATTCTATATCGTGACAACATTGAACCGAATAACCCAAGATACCAATTTATTTTAGAGTCTTGAGCAAGATGGGTTCTTCTGGTAGAAAAGTTGACAGAACTTTGATCCATAATTTGCAATGTAGTAAAATCTAGTTTACTATTCTCGTCAACACGTGTGTTTAATAATTCAAGATATGCTTGCTGTTTCGATGTTTTTGGAGCATAAAGTTCCTGGACAACTGAAGCCTGCGTATTTTTTTCAGCGATGATCATATTTCGTGATATTGTAGATATTCCATCTAAGGATAAACAGGATACAAAATGAATCGGTTTGTCAATAACTAGATTTTGTGGAATGTGAATAAAAATCCCTGAGTTAAATGCAGCGTTATTTAGTGCTGTATATTTGTCTTCTTCAGAGTTTGAATCTTTTAAGGTCTTTTGGATTAATTCTGAATCATTTTGTAATGCATCATCCAATGAAGAAATAACAAGTCCTTTTGATTTTAGTTCATCATCAATATTTATTGAATAAATGTTAGAGCCAATCTGAACAATACTAATTTCATTTTTAATTTCTTCTAATCTTTTAGATAAAAAATCAGGAATGGATGAATCTGAATTTGTAGATAATGATACTTGTTCTGGATTCATTCTTCTAGCATCAGTATATTTGTTATATAATGGTGAAACTTCTGCCGGTAAATCATGATAAATAGAAAGAGAATTCTTCCTATATTCCTGCAACCAGTTTGGCTCATTGTTTTTCGAAGAAATTTCTTCTATTAATGATGAATCTATTGATGATAAAGCAAGTTGTGACATTGTTAATCTATAATCTTTTAATCTAACCGACTGAATTATCCATTTCTAGTTTAATGAGTCTGTTTAATTCTACTGCATATTCCATTGGAAGTTCCTTTGTAAATG
>JASMGS010000059.1 GCA_030751155.1 Candidatus Nitrosopelagicus sp. | reverse complement strand
AGAAATTGATCTAGTTGTAGTTGATCTTGGAGATTCTTGGAATGTAGTTCCACAAGCACGAAAGATGTTAAAGGGTAGTGGTGGTTTTATTGCAATTTGCCCTACAATGAATCAACTTGAAAAACTAGTATCTGTTTTAATTCAAAATGAATTTTCTGATATTGAGTGTACTGAACAAATTCTTCGTCATATTGACGCACGTGAGGGAAAAACAAGACATTCATTTCGTGGAATAGGTCACACGACATATCTTGCTTATGCAAGAAAGTCATTTTTTGATATAAAACCAGTAAAAAAATCAAAACTAGTTGAGGCAAAAACTGTAAGTAAAAAGAAAGTTTATTCACCAAAAAAATAAGGAGATGCGTTGTCTATAATCATTACATCAAAGCTAGTAAAAAAATTCATACCCGTACGAAAATCATCCTCTAGGAAGGGAGACAACGGCAAGGTATTGGTTCTCGGTGGTAGCTACATCTATCATGGCGCACCAGCTTTATCATCTCTTGCTGCATTGAGAACAGGCGCTGATCTAGTATACACATGTGTCCCAAAAATTAACGTTCAATCCACTCGTGCAGTTTCACCCAATCTTATAGTAATTCCCCTAGCTGACTCAAAACTAACTCGTGGAGCAGTGAATAAACTACTGGGGCAAATCCCTAGAGATTTAGACTCTGCCACTATAGGTATGGGTCTTTCAATACAAGATCCTGAAGCATTGAAGCTTTTGGTTAAATCGTTACTTGAAAGAGATGTTAGACTTTCACTTGATGCATCTGCGTTGGTAAATTACATTTTACCATTTTTATCTGGAAAAAATGTAATTGTTACTCCACACCCAGGCGAGTTTAAAAGGCTGTTTGGTGAGGTTCCCCCAGAATCAAAAAAGACTCGTATCACAATGGTTGAAAAATTTGCAAAGGAACATTCAGTTACAATTATTCTAAAGGGTTCAACTGATATAATTTCTAATGGTACTACCACGTATCTTAATCCAAAAAATATTCCCGCAATGACGGTTGGTGGAACAGGTGATATTCTTTCAGGTATCATAGCTGGAATTCTGGCACAAAATAGAGATGTACTTGAATCTGCAGTTACTGCCACATACTTTAACGGACTTGCAGGAAAGATGACTCAAAGGAAATTTGGGACACATATGACTGCAACAGATTTACTTGATGTTTTACCCAATGTCATGAAATCATTTGATAAAATAAAATGAGCATAAAAAAAGTTCTCCAATATGTTGACAAAAATATGAATACACTTGTCAATGATCTCTGTATTTTAATACAACAACCAAGTGTTTCAGCTAAAAATCAGGGAATCAAAAAATGTGCAAACCTTGTAAAAAACACATTAAAAAAATCAGGCATAAAAGCTGAAATTTTGAATACAAAAAACTATCCACCTATTGTTTATGGTGAGATAAAATCAAAGAATAACCCACACAAAACTTTGTTATTTTACAATCATTATGATGTTCAGCCAGTAGAGCCAATTGAACTTTGGAATAATGATCCATTTAGTGGAAAGATAGATGGGAATAAAATCTATGGGAGAGGATCATCTGACGATAAAGGTGAAATGATTACACGCATAAAGGCTGTTGAATCATTCCTAAAAGAAACTGGAGATGTTCCTTGTAACGTAAAATTTGTTATAGAGGGTGAAGAAGAAACAGGAAGTGCACATATAGAGCAATATCTAAAAAAATATAAGAAAAAATTTTCATGTGATGGGATAATTTGGGAATTCGGTCATGTTGATAATAACGACAGACCAATTATTGATCTTGGGATGAAGGGTTTGTTGTATGTTGAGTTATCGTTACGAGAATCTAACATGGATTCTCATTCAAGTTTGGCAGTTTTGATTAAGAATCCTGCTTGGCGTTTAATTGATGCATTGAAAACACTTCGTGATCCTTCTGGCAAAATTTTGATAAAAAACTGGTATAATGAAGTAAAGTCATTAAGTAACGAAGATATCAAAATCTTGAAATCTTTTCCATTTAATGAGGTTGAATTCAAAAAGGAATTTGGAATTAAACAATTTTTAGGAAACAAGAAGGGACTTGTGATAAAAAAGTCACTTGCAGCGGAGCCAACTTGTAACATAGCTGGTATTGTTTCTGGTTATCACGCTGAAGGTGCAAAAACTGTAATTCCAGCGGAGGCACGTGTAAAAATTGATTTTAGACTTGTACCAAATATGGATCCAAAAAAACAAGAAATTAGATTAAGAAAACACCTAAAATCTAACGGTTTTGGAGATATCAAAATTAAAGTATATCACGGTGAAGCGGCTGCAAGAACTGATTCAAAACATCCGTTTGTTTCTCATGTTACATCTGCAGCCAGTAAGTCATTCGGGAAATACATACTGAGTGTTTCGAGTGCAGGAACTGGTCCTATGCATTCATTTACTAAGATATTGAATGCTCCTGCTATCGCTATTGGGTCTACACATGTTTTTTCACGTATTCATTCTCCCAATGAATATACACGTATAGATCTATTAAACAAGGCTACAAAATGTATGTGTATTATACTAGAAAACTTTTCCAAGTCTAGATGAGGTTTTAAAAAACCTTCTCGTAATGACTTTTATTCTTCTCTAAAACTCCTTGATTTATGACTGCGATGTATATGCCAGGTGCTACCGCTGTGGGTATCACGTATAATGATGGAGTGGTATTTGCAAGTGAGCGTAGAATTGCTTATGGAAATTTTCTTGTCAGTAAAACAACGAAAAAAACTTTTGTAATAACTGATAAGGTGGGTGCCACTTGTGCTGGATTAGTGGCAGATATGCAGATTCTTTCATTGCAAGTTGCTGCACTAGCTAAAATTAGGAAAATGGAGATCAAACGAGATGTTCCACCAAATACAGTAGCAAAAATGATGTCTAACATGATGTACGAACGTAGATTTTTTCCATTGTTAACACAAGTAATTGTAGGAGGATTGGTTGACAAGCCAACCATATACACTCTGGATCCTTTGGGGTCTGTATTACCTGATGAGTATGCGGCAGTTGGAACAGGAGCTGAAATGGCACTAGGTGTATTGGATCCACAATACAAAAAACAGATGAATGAAGAAGAAGCAATCAATCTTGCCGTAAAGGCTGTTCGCTCTGCAAGTCTAAGAGATTCAGCAAGTGGTGATGGTATTGATGTTTTAATAATCAATAAAAATGGTGTAAAAGAAATATCAGAAAAAATTCTTGCTACAAGCTAAGTTCTTTTCCAATCTCCCAAAAATTATCAGAAATATAGTGTATGTTTTTTATCACTTCACCTTTTTTAGCTTCTTTTAATTCATCACTTGACATTTTTGCAATACCTACAGCTAAAAATTTTTTTTGTGATTCTTCTATCACACATACTATATCTCCCTTCTTAAAATCTGAAAATTCTTTGATACCTGGCCTCATTATATTGGCTCCCTTACATACAAATTGAATTGCACCCATATCAACCACTACACTAGGAAATTTTTCCAAAATAGATGTCTCATTCAAAAATGGTAAAATATCATTCCCAACCATTATGGCAGTGATATCAGTACCAGTAATGATTATTTCGTTATCTGTTATATAGTGAAATCTTACATTCTTTTGTTTGGATAATTTTACATTCCATTGCAAATTGATCTGCTCAAGTATTTCAGCAGTTTTACTTTTTGAGATTAGATTTGATTTCAAATCTTTACAATCTCATTTCTTATATCAATTAAATCACGCAAGATTGAGCTTGCAGTTTCAATACCTCCTGCACCTCTACCTATGATGGTTTGAGTTCCTGAATGTTCAGAAGTAAAAGATATTGCATTTAGTGTTCCACTAACACATAATGGGTTATCAAATGGAAGTTCTTTTGGCTTAACTATCAATCCATTATCACAAGATGCAATTAATTTTATTGCAGAATTATTGGCTGCAGCCTTTCTTATATCATCACTATCAATTTTTCGTATACCTATACGTTTTATTTCAGGCATAGTTACTTTCATACCCATGATCCAATTTGCTAAAATCACGAGTTTAGCGGCAGCATCAAGTCCATCAAGATCTAAGGATTCATCAGCCTCAACATAACCTCTTTTTTTGGCATCATTCAATGCATCCTTGAATGACATTCCATTTGTCATATTAGTTAGAATATAGTTAGTCGTTCCATTTAGTATACCATCAAATGAAATAATCCGTTCACCCTTCAAACTATTTTTTGCATAGTCTAAAATTGGTGTACCGCCACCAACTGTTCCACTGAAACGAAAAATAACATGGTTATAAGTAGCCAGTTCCATCAATGAAGGAAATGCCAGTGCAAGAGGACCCTTGTTTACTGAAATTACATGCATTCCATGTTTCATGGCATTAATAATATGTGACATGCCAGGTTCTGCATCCTTATAGTTACTAGCAGTTGTTTCAATCAGGACTTCAGCCTCCAACTCATTTATCATTTGAATTCCGGAAACATTATTTTTTGTATTAGAATATTTTTTCACTGAACCATATTTTTTTTTAATTTGAATCAATCTAGTAACATCAAGGCCAGACACATCAACTGCACTGCCCTTGCTATCAAAAACTCCTATAATTCTAGGCTTCAATCCATATCTTGCATACAAGTCTTCTGCACGTGATTCCAGAAGTTTGGCTAAACTTTGGCCAACAACACCAAAACCACATAGTATTATTCTCATAATATCATAATCTCCTATGGATTATTTAGTCTAACTTATGTAAATCTAATGAAACAGAGTTTATACAATATCTAAGATTAGTTGGTTGTGGCCCATCATTAAATACATGTCCTAAATGAGCACCACAATTCTTGCAGTTAACCTCGATTCTAATCATGCCGAAACTCGTATCTTCTATACATTCTATGTTCTTCTTATCGATGGGCTCAAAAAAACTCGGCCATCCAGTACCTGAATCAAATTTCGTATCAGATGAAAAAAGTTTTGTTCCACAGCATAAACAATTGTAAGTCCCATTATCTTTACAGTCCCAGTAAATCCCCGTAAACGCTTGTTCAGTTCCTTTTTTCCTACAGACTTCAAACTGTTCAGGTGTCAATTGTGTTTTCCAACCTTCATCTGTTTTTGTTATTTTATATGTCATATTTTTTTTCGTTTTTCTTCTGTACGTTTTTCTGATTCAAACCGTTCTAGTTCATATTGATTTAAATCAACAAATTTTATAATTTTAGAGAGTGATGGATGTTTTTGATTTATTGATCTATACATTTTTTGTGCAACCTTTCTATAATCAATATGTCCTTGTGGAACTGTCCGTAATTCAATTAAATGTGTAGCTTCTCTCAAATTTAGTTTCATATAATATGGATAATTATATGAAAAATTAACAACATATTGT
>JASMGS010000058.1 GCA_030751155.1 Candidatus Nitrosopelagicus sp. | reverse complement strand
TTCCATTCATAAAATCAGTTGGAGGTAGGCAGTACGGGTTTAATCTGTTTTTTACGGCACTATCCAAAATAATCTTGTTTAGTTCTATCATGGAATTTTTTACGACTGAAACTCCCTTCAAATCATATTTTGCAGGTTTTGTATGCATACCATATTTCACGGACCAATAATGACCGTAGGAACCACCACCATGAACCAGAATCTTTGGCTCATTGATTTTCTTGATCTGTTTTAGAATATTGTCGATTGTTTTTCTTCTGGCTGATAGAGGTTTAGCCTTATTTGTAATAATCGAGCCTCCCAATTTTATTAGAATCATTTTTCTGTTTCCCACACTACTCCTTTTGTATCAATTTTTACTGAAAAACATTCCTTTCCTTTTCCTAAAAGTTCAGGCACTTTGTCCATATTTTCATCCTTGATTAGTGCAATAATACAACCACCATCTCCGGCTCCAGTAATTTTTGAACCCAATGATATCTCACTTAAGGAACTTATCATATCACGTAACGTATCGTTTGAAACTTGTATTTCTTCAAGATATTTCTGGTTCTCTGACATTTTTTTTCCGAGGAAATGCTCTCTACCGTCCTTCTCTTCTTCTTGTAATCTATTGTGCAAAGATCTATCAGTATTTTCGAAGCCAGTAGGAACATCATTAGCTTTGATTGCATAAATTACTTCATCGATTAATCCATTTTCAAGCTCACATAATTGAGAAAACCTCTCTTCATCATTTTCCTTGAATTTGTTAACCTTCTCAACACTACTCTTAGTAGAATGCGGAATCATAGAATTTGCTATTAGAAGATTAAGATCAAAAGTATTACCAATTTTTTCAATGCTAGGATATACAATCTTTCCACCATAAGTACAGACAGTACAGTCTGCACCGGACGTATCAGGAAAGATTGTTTTTTCAGCCTCTATTGATAGATTTATGATCTCTTTACGTGATAGTTCATTAAACAATCCTGAGATTGAAGCAGTTGCAGCAACACAACACGCGGAGGATGATCCAAGTCCTACACCAATAGGAATATCAGAATTTACTGTAATTTCTAATCCGTTAACATCTTGATGAGAATTAATCATTTTATTTGCCAGATAAACAAATGGTCTGAGCTCACTCTTCACTTCTTCATGCGAGGACGACATAGGCACTTCAAGCGTTCCCAATTGTGAATTAATCTTAATGGTTTTGTTTTCCGTAAAAGATGATGTAACTGTTACCCTTTTGTCTATTGCAGCAAGAATTGCTTTAGTCCCATGAACAACAAAATGTTCTCCAAATAGAATTATTTTTGCTGGCGCTGATGCTACTGATTTCAATATTTTGGTTTAGAAAATGATCTATAATTCTTCTTCTGTATCTACAGTCTTGGTTTCGAAATCTTCAATCTGATATTTTGCTTTGATTGATGGGTCTATCTCACCAGCCAATAACCAGTAAATTGTAGCAATAGACTGACGACCTCTATTATTGGCAGGGATTATCAAATCAAGTTGTGATGTTATATTATCTGTATTAGATATTCCAATTACAGGAATTCCCGCATTTGTGGCTTCAGTAACGGCTTGAGTATCAATTTGTGGATCAGAAATTATTACAAGTTGTGGTTCCGAATAAAAAGGCAATGAGGGATTTGTGAGTGTTCCAGGCATAAACCTACCAAACATCATTTTTGCGCCAGTTATTTCACAGAATTTCTCTATCGCCGTTTTAGATAAATTACTTCCCGAACATACAATCACTTTACTCATATCAAATTTTTTTATGAATCTCCCTGCTGTCTGAATTCTATTTAGAGTCAGATCTAAATCAAGCAAGTAGAATCCTTCAGGATTAGATTGAGTAATGAATGGAATCATAAATTTAGTTTTTACTGCTGTTCCTACTCTTATGCCACTGGCAATAATTTTGTCTTTCATCTCTGGTTGTTCAGCAATCTGACTCATTGATTTTAAATCTCCATTACTCCTTGTATTAAATCATGCTCTGAAATACGGATCAACTCATTAATTTTTGCAACACGTTCTCCGCCTACAACCCCAATCTTTAGCATTTTAGAATTAGTTCCAATACCAATATGAGAAATTTGCGAGTCAATTGATTCTCCAGAACGGTGTGATGTGATCAATTTAATATTATTAGAACTTGCTAATTTAGCAAATTCCAATGCATCATACAGACTTCCCGCCTGATTTACTTTCAAAATTGCAGCGTTACATGATTTTTGCTCAATTGCTTTTTTTAGTATATTTTTGTTTGTCACAGTCAAATCATCTCCTACAATTAGTGTATCAGGAAATTTTGCAGTAAGTTCTGCCATGTCCTCAAACGCTTCTTCATGTACTGCATCTTCTGCATAAATTATTTTATATTTTTTAATAATACCAGTTACAAACTCAATTTGTTTTTCTGGTGTATTTTCAAATCCAGCTCTTTCATAGACATATTTTCCCTTTTCTTCATTCCATTGTGTTGAAGATGCAAAATCAACTCCGAGTGAAACTTCTTTCCCTAAAGTGTATCCTAAATTTTCACAAGCAGTTACACAAAACTCTAAAGCTTTCTCATTTTTACACTTTGGTGCCCATCCTCCTTCGTCACCCTTTCCATTTGTGAAAGTAGGATCAACTTTCTCTATCACTTTTTGTAGCTCTTTGTGTACTGCAAAATTTGTTTCAATTGCATCTCTAATTGTCTTTGAACCTGTTGCACAAATTAGAATTTCTTGTATATCAGGAGTTCCTGGTCCGGCATGTGCTCCTCCACCCAAAATATTGCCTAATGGAAGTGGAAATCTGTATTCATTTTGGTCTCCAATTAATTGGAATAATTGCTTGTTAACTGCTTTTGAAGCTGATTCCATTGTAGCAATTGTTATTGCATACGCTAATGAGCCACCAATTTTAGAATAATCTGCTGTTCCGTCTACTGATTTTATTACTTCATCAATGAATTTTAAATCATCAGATTCATACCCAATAATTTTTTTTGAAATTTCATCCAAGAACCGAAGGGATTCTTCTGGTTGATCATTTGGAAAACTTACCGCTTCATATTTCCCAACACTTGCACCAGAGGGTGCACAACTTCTACCTAGATATTGGTTGTCAGAAACAACATCGACTTCAAGAGCTTTACTTCCTCTACTATTGTAAATTAATCTACCATTAATTGATGTGATCTTAGCCAAGTTATTCTAACTCAGACTTGATTTCTAAATTCCTTTGGTGTATTGCCTCATAGAATGGAACCACTTGCTGAATCGTTTCTAATGTAGTTAATAACATTCTTCTACAACAATATCTTTCTATTCCCAACGAATCCAAAGTTTTAGCAGCATCTTCACCAGATTTTATTGCATTGTGAAACTCGTCAAATTTGTCAGCGATAAGATTACCACATGTGAAACATCTGACTGGAATTAGCATATTTTTGGAAAACAATCAGATTATAAAAACCCTGCACGAAAACTAATTGCGGGTGTCGCCCAGCCTGGCCAAAGGCGCTAGCTTGAGGGGCTAGTCTCTTAGGAGTTCGTGGGTTCAAATCCCATCGCCCGCATAAATATGTCATTTTGAATTCATTTTTTTAAGAAATTCTTGTCTTCTAATCTCTTCAGTAAGAACAAGTCTTGTTTCTTCGACTAACATTCTATTAACGTCTAACTTTCTTCTTGATTCCTTTACAATTTTGTCAAAGGTGGCAAAAGGATATAGCATCAAATACAAGCTCTCCATAATATCAAATAATTTCTCTGCATTTTTTGAGTTTCCAATTCTGATCTGATCTATTACCTGTCTTTTCAACTCTCCAATACAATCAAGCAGACCAAGAATGTATGATTCAGCTGAAACTTTGAGTGTTTTGTATGAAGGAATATCTTTTCCTTCTATTATAGATAAAAGTGAAACGGCCTCAACTAGTTCTTGCTCAGGAGTTATGATATACCTATTGAGATTGCCATCAGTCTTTTGTTTTAATTTTACGAGTTGCTCTTTTGCAGTTTTTATTTTATTTTTTGCTGAAAGCAGATCATTTTTATGAATTGAGATAATTGCTTGACTACAATTGATGATCACCTGCCTATTATTTTTAATTAAAAACTCTCTTGACGAATTTGTTTTTTCCAATTCTTTAGAAATAAGAGGTAATGATGATTTGACGTTTTTTAGTCCCATTGGTTCTGTTTTTAATATTCTCAGTTAAAGGCATTTGCCAATACTCTTATTTTAGATATTTTTTTGTGAATTATGGAAATATCAGTAGATCAAATGTATCAAATTGAGAATAAAGGACACGATATGGGGTTTTTTAAAAAATTTATGATGGAAAACGCTGGTGCTGCATCGGTAAAACGATTAGCGGAAAAACTTGAAAATTTACAATCAAAACAAATTCTGATTTTTGTGGGATTGGGAAATAATGGTGGCGATGGTTTGGTCATGGCAAGACATCTTGCAGGTTATGATGCAAAAGTTACTGTAATGCTTCTTGGTACGCCCGATAAAATCAAAACTGAAGAAAGTAATTGGAATTGGTCAATTTTAGAAAAAATGCCTTCTATACGACTACTAACTGGTAATTCTATACATTTTGATTTTAATCCTGATATTATAATAGATAGTATTTTGGGAACTGGTATTTCAGGAGA
>JASMGS010000057.1 GCA_030751155.1 Candidatus Nitrosopelagicus sp. | reverse complement strand
ATTTTTAGAATATGTTTAATATTTGTAATAAGGGGTCCAATCTTATTTTGGGAAAAGATTGAAGGAAATACTACAACAACTATGTTATCTTCCAATATCGATATCATACGGAGTCATAATTTTAGAATTGTTATTGATTTTACCTAGTAATGAATATAAAACGAAACAAAAAATTATTCGTAATGGCACAATTTACGGCTGAACAGCTTGATGAGCTAAATGATAAATTAAAAACTCCTGAGGAAGTTTTGACTTGGGGTTTAGAAAACATTCATCCAAAACTTGCACTTGCATCAAGTTTTGGTGCTGAAGATGTTTGTGTTATTCATATGCTATCAAAAATAAATCCAGAGGCAAGAGTATTTTCATTAGACACGGGAAGAATAAATCAAGAAACATACGACGTTATGGATCAAATAAGAAAAAAATACAATACTAAAATTGAGATTACATTCCCTGATGCAACTGAAGTGATTGAGATGGTCCAAACTCATGGCATGAATTTATTCTATGAGAGTGCTGAAAACAGAAAGATGTGTTGCGGTGTTAGAAAGGTACATCCTTTAAACAAAATGTTATCAACATTAGATGGTTGGATTACAGGTCTTCGAAGTGATCAAACTCAAAACAGACAAACATCTACAAAAATTGAAATTGATGAACAACACGATGGTATGGTAAAACTTAATCCAATTCTTGATTGGAGTTGGGATCAAACAATGAAGTATATCAAAGATAATGACATTCCTTACAATAAATTAATTGACCAAGGCTTTCCTAGCATTGGATGTGAACCATGTACAAGAGCGATTAAACCAGGCGAAGATCTACGAGCTGGTCGTTGGTGGTGGGAGAATCAATCTGACAAAGAGTGTGGTCTTCACATGGATCATAACAAGTAAATAACAAACAAAATTTTTTTAAAACATGATTAGTGCACACGGCGGAAAACTAGTAAATAGAGTAACAAATACTGATTCATCGGGATTATTTTCAATTGATATTTCTGCAGATTTAGCAAATGATGTAGAAAATATTGCGGATGGAATTTTTTCACCACTTGAAGGTTTTTTAAACCAACAAAATTTTGAATCTGTCGTTTCCAAAGGAAGACTTGTAAATGATATTGCATGGACAATTCCAATTGTTTTAGATGTAGATGATGAGACTAGTAAAAAAATGAAAGAATCTGGAGATGTTTTGCTCAAAAATCCAGAAGGTACTGGAATTGCAATTTTACATGTTGAAGATGTCTACTCGTTTGATAAAAAAAATACTGCTACGGGTGTTTATGGAACAAATGACGAATCACATCCCGGCGTCGCAAAAACCTATGGGATGAAAGATTTCCTAGTCGGCGGGAAAATTGATTATATTCAAAAACCAAACGAATCTGAAATTAGAAAATATAGGATGACTCCTGTAGAAACAAGAGAAGCATTCGAAAAGGCAGGATGGGAAAAAATAGTCGCATTTCAGACTAGAAACCCACCACATGTTGCCCATGAAATTCTTCAAAAAACAGCTATTACCACAAGAGATGGTGTTTTTGTAAACCCACTCATCGGAAAGAAAAAATCTGGTGACTTCAAAGATGAGGTAATTATAAAAGCATATGAGGCTATGATTGAAAATTATTATCCCGAAAACAGATGCAGATTGGCAACATTACACACAGAAATGAAATATGCTGGACCAAAAGAGGCAATTCATCATGCTATAATGAGACAAAACTATGGTTGTACTCACATCATTATTGGACGTGATCATGCTGGTGTTGGTAATTTCTATGATCCTTTTGCCGCTCAGAAGATATTTGAGGAATATCCAGAACTTGATATTTCACCAATATTTTTTCCAGCATTCTTTTACTGTAGGAAATGTCTTACCTTTACTAATCCAAAAGTTTGTCCACACGATGCTGAATCAAGAGAGCAAATCAGTGGAACAAAACTTCGTTCGATGATTCAAGAGGGAAAGGCACCATCAGAATTTATTTTGCGTCCAGAAGTAGCAAAGGTAATTATTGATTTTGATCAGCCATTTGTTGATTAGATTTTTATCTGTACAAACATCGTGCTAGATTATGAAATATATTTTATTTTTACTGGTTCTTCTAATCTGTACAACATCTCCAGTTTTTGCCCAAGAGCCCAAGATAGGAGATTTTGCTGATCCTGTTAACCCATCTCTGTTTACGGAGAAAATTGAAATCCCTTATCATGTTTTCAACACAATTTCAAGAGATGCAGAAATAACTGAATTAGAAAACCAAATTACGGGAAGTTGGCAGTTATCACTTCAAAATGATTTGTTGTATGGAAATCCAAATGGTAATGCCGTTATCCGTATCTATGATGTAGACATAGCTGACAAATTCCTTGAGATTGGGATGGGCAGTTATCCTGACTACAAATATTGGATATCTGCACAAGTACCAGAAACAGGTTATGTTATCATATATTCTAACAATGACAATGGTTGGATAAAAGGAACAGAAACAAGTATCACATATTCTGAGCAAAATGGACTTTCAGTGAATAATGGACAAAGGACTGTATTATCAAATCTTGATGTTTCACCATTTGCAATTAAAGCGTATTCTGCCTATGGAATGGAAAGCTCTAGTGATCCTCCAGCAACAACATCAGGCACATTTATCATAAAAATTATTTCAGCTGATTATGGAGAAAATCCATATTCTATATTTCCATTTGTTTTAACTGGTATTATTGGACTCGTAATTGGTATACTTGTTCTTACTAAGAAACGCTCTTAGTTTGAAAATAATTACATGTTTTTCTAATTTTGCATACGTCACACATTGGAGAAATTGGTTTACAGATGTTTTGACCGTACATGACAAAAGTATTGTTAATATCAAGCCAATACTTCTTAGGAATCTTTTCTCTTAGAGCCATCTCTGTTTCTTCGGGCATTTTTGTATCTACCAAACCCAACCTATTAGAGATTCTATGGACATGAGTATCCACAGGAATTGCTGGTTTTTCAAATGCATATACCAGAACACAGTTTGCAGTCTTTCTTCCAACACCCGGCATATCAACAAGCTTGTCTATATCAGCAGGTACTTTTCCATTATATTTGGAGAGGAGTAAGTTTGCAACCTCGATTATTCGTTTTGATTTTACATGATAAAATCCAACTGACTTGATAACTTTCTCAACATCCCTTACCTTGGCTTTTGCCAGTTTTTGTGGAGTACCATATAATTTGAATAACTTGTCAGCAGCCTTAGTCGTATTTTCGTCCTTTGTTCTGGCAGAAAGTATTGTTGCAATCAAAATTCTAAATGGTCTAGCAGTTTGAACTTTATGTAATCCTTCTAACGCTGTATATCTAGGTGGATTTACATCAACCATAGTTTTTTTCATGCCGTCGAGAATTTTTTTCATATCATATCAAAAATTCAGTTTACTCATCTAGATCTTCTAGCGTCTTTCTTTGTCTGGTACTAAGATAAAATGCATGTGCACTAATAACAAACCCTGCTAACCAAATTTTTGTAGCGAAAATTAAATTCCATGGTCGTAGAGGATCTGGGTATTCCACCATAAGCAAATCAATATCTGGTATAGTGTTCTGTAAAATCATTTGTGATGTGATTTCAGCATTCAATACAGTAAAACTCCATAATACTTCATAGAGACAAATGATAGCAAATCCAAGCAACATTAACTGGGTCAATGCCATTCTATACGAATTCAAGCCGACTGTTTTTTTCCATCCTATTCTGGAACAACAATACCAACCAATTATTGTAGAAAAGAAGAGCCAAGTAGAAAGATTTGCAAAATTCTCAAACGGAACTTGTGTTTGTACTAGGACTTCACCCATAACATAAATTCCATTTTCATTCCATTCTTCACTCATAGCATAAATTCCATAGAATGTTATGGAACCCATGATAATCATACATAGATAAAAAATATAGAGAAAAATCTTATACTGTCTATCACTTTCATGTAGATGCCGTCTCTTCATTATTGCGCTAGTAATTGTTTATATAAAAACCATATAATTTGTTAACGAAATTTATTAACAGTAAATATCAGGAATGCTAGTGAATGTCCCAATAAATATTCCTGACATTGATGAACAGGAAATCAGAGAGGTCACCTCTGTTTTATCAGAAAAAGCATTAACCTCAGCTTCATTTGAAGGCGGAAAACGTGTTAGACAATTTGAAGATCTTTTATCAAATTTTGTTAAATCAAAATTTGCTATTGCAGTCAATTCTGGAACATCAGCACTGCAGGCATCATTGTATGCATTAGATATCAAGCCAAATGACGAAGTATTGATACCATCATTTACATTTGTTGCAACTGCAAACTCTGTAAAATCGATTGGTGCCAAACCAGTATTTGTTGATATTTTGAAGGATAATTTTACGATGGATCCAGACGATATTAAAAAGAAAATAACAAAACGGACAAAAGCAATAATCCCAGTTCATCTGTATGGCCACGTAGCATATATGGAAGAAATTATGGAAATAGCAAAAAAAAATCATCTTGAAATTATTGAAGATGCTTCACAATCCCTAGGCTCAAAATTCAAAGGAAAACATTCTGGAACTTTTTCTCATCTTGGATGTTTTAGTATGTATGCAGCTAAAGTAATGACTGCTGGTGAAGGAGGTGCAATTGTAACAGATGATAAAAAATTATTTGAAAAACTTAAACAAATCCGTAACCATGGATTATCAAAACATCATATTACAAGTAAGTTTGGTCTAAATCTACGACTACCTGAAATTAATGCTGCTATAGCAAAAATACAAATGAAAAAATTACCAACTTTCTTAAGACAACGAAAAAAGAACGCACAGATACTAACTGAACTTTTGCAAAACCATGACATAATTTTGCCGAAGGAACGAAAAAATGAGGTAATGAATTGGTATCTGTATACCGTTGCACTAAAACAACGAGATAAGATAATGAATAAGCTAAATTCTGCTGGAATTGGCGCAGCAGTTTACTATAACCCATCAATACATCAGACACCATATTATAAAACCAAAAAAACTCTAACCACTACAGAATGGGCTAGCCATCATGTGATCAGCTTACCTATACATCCCAAGGTGAAAAAATCAGATTTATTAAAAATAAAAAAAATCCTAAGCGCTTATAGAAGTTGAATTAATAACCATCTTTTTGGCGTTGTTTATTAATTTCATTTTTTCTTTGATATTCTTTCAAAATATCATCAGGAGTTAGACCAAGTTCCATAGATGCCTGAATTAAGAAATGCCATATATCTATCAATTCTTCTCGTGCTTCTGACTGATTGAAAGATGTAGGTTTTTTCCACCATTTCCAATTTGTTGTACGCTGAAGCTCAACTACTTCATGCATCATAGCTGTACATAATGCAGAAAGTTTGGCTTCTGTATCTTTGGGATATCGATCCAAATCCATCATTCTTTCCAAACTTTTTTGAAGAGTAAAAATCTCATCCAATTTATCAGCCATAGTATCTACAAAAAATGAACACGTATAACTTTTCAGAAACTAACCATTTTCTCATACTGCTTTACTCGTTTTGTAATATCTGCCTTTGTTAACTCCAATAATCTTCCCAACCCATATTTTTGAACAGCAAATGAACCCATAACATTGCCGTACATAATAGATTTTTTGATAGTTGATAGGTTAGTTTTTTTCTTAGATGCAAGATAACCTATCATCGCACCAGCAAATGAATCTCCAGCACCAGTTGGATCTACAATATTTCCTAATGGGAACCCAGGAGATGGAAATATAGCATCTTCATAGAATAAAAGTGAACCATGCTCGGCTTTTTTTATAATAACATATTTTGTTCCCCAACCCATTATCTTTTTTGCACATTTAATCAAATTGAATTCCTTAGTTAGTAATTTTGCCTCTTCATCGTTAATCACTACCGCATCTACTTCTTTGAACATCTTTATTACTGAAGATCTTTTGGTGTTAATCCAAAAATCTATTGTATCACACATTGAAAATTTTACATCATCAAATTCTTTAATTAAAGAGATATTTTGTTCAGGATCGTTATTAGCAAGGTATACAAATTTCGATTTTTTATATTCTTCAGGAACTACAGGCTTGAAGTTTTTAAGAACATTTAGATCTGTACGTAGTGTTGTTCTGGTGCTAAAAGTTTTGTTATAACGACCATCATACCTAAAGGTTTTACCATTTTTTATGGAAAGCCCTTTCAGATCAAAATACTGTTCAAGTATTCTATGATATTTTCTTGGGAAATCTTTTCCGATTACAGCAATTAGTCCAGTTTTGGTAAAAAAACTAGATGAAATTCCAGCAAAAGTAGCTGCTCCACCCAAAGCATCTTTTAAAATTTTTGTGGGGGTTCTAATGGTATCAAGTGCAGTTGATCCAAAAACTGTTAACATGTTATCGTGCCTATAATTTCGTATAAATTCTTTTCAAATATGATCATAATAGTGTGTAAAAATTTTGATACTTTCTTAAAGCTACTTAGAGCTAACAAAATAAATCAAAAATTAGATGAAAATATGCATTGGCTAAAATTAAAATA
>JASMGS010000056.1 GCA_030751155.1 Candidatus Nitrosopelagicus sp. | reverse complement strand
GCTTGTTCCAATATTCCACATACTCTTCAGGTGTTTTTCCTTCTTTCTCTGATTGTATTAGTATAGGTGTTCCAAAGTCATCGGATGCACAAATGTAATACGCCTCAACACCCTTCTGTTTTAGAAATCTTGTAGTTACATCAGCGGGTAAATATGTAGATGCGACATGTCCAAGATGGATTTCTCCATTCGCATATGGCAGTGCACTTGTGATGATTGCTTTTGAGTTCATTTGATATAGGTTTTGTAAAGTTTAGTTAAGAAGTTTTACCAGCTACTCATGTATTTGATCTGTTCTTTTGTTAACGTGTCAATCTTCACATTCATAGCTTTCAAAGCGTCAATTGCTACCTGTTTATCTATCTCACTTGGAACTGTCACAACCTTTTTTGGCATTTTTTTATGATTTTTGAGAATGTAAAGAATTGAAAGTAGTTGATTTGAAAAAGACTGTGCCATTACTTCTGGCGGATGACCTTCTGCTGCTGTCAAGTTAGCTATTCTACCCTCACCGATAAGATAGACTTTTTTGCCATTTTTCAGTACACATTCATCAAGATATGGACGTACTTGTCTAACAGATTTTGACTGCTTCAAAAGAAACTTGGAATCCACTTCAACGTCAAAGTGACCAACGTTTCCAAGCACTGCGCCATCCTTCATCTTTAAGATATGTTCCTTTCTGATGATACTAGTCATTCCAGTTGTTGTAATGAAAATCTCACCAATTTTTGCAGCCTGTGCCATTGGCATTACATCAAAGCCATCCATATGCGCTTCTAGCGCACGTATAGGATTCACCTCTGTTACTATGACCTTAGCGTTCATTCCACGACAATTTGCCGCAACACCTTTTCCGACCCAGCCATATCCTGCCACCACGACTCGTTTAGATGCAAATAACAAATTCATTGCTCGTAAGTAACCATCTATTGTACTTTGACCAGTACCGTATTTGTTATCAAACATATGTTTTGTATATGCATCATTAACTGAAATTACAGGATATCGAAGTTTACCTTGTTTTTCTACAGCTCTAATTCGGTTTACACCTGCAGTAGTTTCTTCTGTAGCCCCAAAAATTTTCAACGAGTTGTATTTTTTATCAAAATGAGCTTTTACATTCATATCAGAACCATCATCAGTCAAAATCTGTGGTTTATGGTTTAGAACTTGTTGTATACACCAATCATATTCCTTAGGACTTTGACCAGCCCAACAATATGTATGAATTCCCTGTGATGCAAGAAAAGCTGCTATGTCATCCTGAGTAGTAAGTGGATTTCCACCACAACATGCAACCGTAGCTCCCAGTTCTTTTGCACCCATAAGTAAAACTGATGTTTCTTTTGTTATGTGCAAACAAAATCCCAATGTGATTCCTTTGAGAGGTTTTGATTTTTTTAATCTCATTATAGTATTATCTAAGATCTGCATATGAGATCTCGCCCATTCATAGGAAATCTTACCCTTCTTTGCTAATTTTTTATCTTTTACTTTACTCAACGTAAATTTGGATTTTAACTAGGTATAAAATTCTATCACAACCTACAAGCTTTTTACTATGTCAAAATGACTAGAATTAGTATGACATGGAAAAAAATAACTGAAAAAAGCACAATTGTAAGTGGTAAAGGTATGGAATTTGAAATTGATGGGAAGAAAATTGCTGTTTTTAATCAAAATGGGTATCATGCGTTAGATGCTCTATGTGTACATCAAGATGGCTCTATTGCACCTGGTAAACTTGATGGTGATATTGTTGAATGCCCATTACATTTTTGGCATTACAATATTAAAACTGGTGAGCTGAAGGATTTTCTGAAAGATATCAAACTTCAAACATACAAGACTGATGTGAGAGATGACGGTGTCTATATTGATCTGTAAAAAATTATAGTGAGTCAATAAATAATGATTTTAATACATCTAATTTTTCGTAGAAGATTTGGATTATGTTATTGAAATTATCCTGAACTGCTGGATCATTCTGAAGATTTTCTGCATCATCTAATGCAGCATGTGCCAAGGATGGAATGTCGATTTGCTCAATTGTGTCAGGAAATAACAGCATTCCACCGCCAATTAAAATAGCACCAACTATAATCAATTTTCCTTTCATTTGTTCATGATTCCAAAAAAATGATAAAAAATCGGAAATAAAAAAATTTTGAGTAAAGATGCAAAACTGTCTTGCAAAGATAACAATTTATGCCTATATTGAGCAAAGATTGTGTGAATCATGAAATTCTACGTGAAATCATTACTCAAGATTATGTAAAAATTCAAAATGATATTGAAAAATTTCTAAAAGATAGTGTTTTGGAGAATAAAGCTGATGGTGTTATATTTGGTCTGAGTGGTGGGATAGACTCTGCGATAATTGCATATTTATCTGCGAAAATATTTGGTAAAAAAGCACTTGCTTTAGTAATGCCAGACTCTACGGTATCACCATCAAGTGAAACAGGTGATGCGTTAAAAATAATTGGTGAATTAGGTATTGATTACAAACTTATCGATATTGATGTAATCCATAAGATATATTCAAATTATTTAGAACCTGAGAAACGAGCATTAGGTAATCTGCGAGCAAGAATAAGAGCGAATATCATATACTATTATGCAAATTTAAAAAATTTATTAGTTTTAGGAACAAGTGATAAAAGCGAATACTCCATAGGTTACTTTACAAAATTTGGTGATGGGTGTGCTGATCTACTACCAATTTCTAACCTTTACAAAACACAGATACGAGAATTTGCAAAAATCCTTGGAATCCCAGATAACATAATCACAAAAAAAAGTAGTCCTAATCTATGGAAGGACCATGATGCAGAAGAGGAAATTGGTATCAATTACGAAGAAATTGATTCAATATTATATTGTATTGAAAAAAAAATAAGTATTGATGAGGTTGCAAAAATGACAGAAATAAAAAAAGAGTTTGTGGAAAAGATTATCCAAATGCATGAGAACAGTAAGCATAAAAGATTACCACCTGTAGGTATCAATGAAGGATGATAGTATAATGCAAATATTTGATACCCTAAACAATACAAAAACAGAATTAAAATTTTTGGATAAAGTTACAATATATTTATGTGGAGTTACAGTTTATGATGATGCACATATTGGTCATGCACGTACAATAATTGTTTTTGATGTATTACGTAGATTTTTAGAATCACAAAAAAATATTGTTGAAATTGTTCAAAATTTTACGGATGTAGATGATAAAATAATAGCACGTGCAAATGAAAAGAAAGTGTCCACTGTCGAACTCACTTCTAAATACACTGAAAATTACTTTCGTGATTTTGATAAACTGAATGTGAAAAGAGCTACTCATTATCCAAAGGCAACAGAACATATTGAAGATATGTTGAATTTAATTTCTCAACTTATTGATAAAAAATGTGCGTATATAACTAAAAACGGTGTTTATTTTTCAGTTTCTAAATTTCGTGATTATGGAAAATTATCCAAAAAGAATATCAAAGAATTGATTTCGGGTTCACGTGTAATGGTAGATGAGGAAAAAAATGATCCGCTTGATTTTGCATTATGGAAATTTTCTGATACTCAACCAATTTGGAATAGTCCATGGGGAAAAGGACGACCTGGATGGCATATAGAATGTTCTGCAATGAGTAGAAAATATCTTGGTGATGGTTTTGATATACATGGTGGTGGTAGAGATCTTATTTTTCCACATCATGAAAATGAAATTGCGCAATCAGAATCATCAACATCAAATCAGTTTGCAAAAATTTGGATGCATGTTGGTATGATAACCATAAACGGTGAAAAAATGTCTAAATCAATTGGGAATGTAAAATCAGTAAGTCACGTGCTGGAAAACTGGGGATCAAACATTATTAGATTATTTTGCCTTTCAGGCCATTACTCAAAACCGATTGATTACTCTGAAAAAATTATGATGGAAAATGTTACAAAACTTAGGCAGATTGAGACATCATATTATGAATTAAGACTGGCTGAAGGCATGAATAAAAAATCATATACAAATGAGTTTGTAAATGAATGTAAAGAGGAATTTGATTCTGCATTAAACAATGACTTTAACATACCAGTTGCACTAACTGCTTTCTATAAATTGATAAGGGAAATCAATTCTTTGGCTGCTGATGAAAAAATTACTTGTGACGTATCAAGTATAATTTTGCCTGAACTTGAAAGAATGATGGACATACTTGGTATCAATATTGTAAAAATCTCAGATGACGAAAAAGATGAAATCAATCATCTTATAGAGAAAAGAAATGTGTATAGAAATGAAAAAAACTTTGACGAAGCTGATAAAATTCGTGAGCAGATAGCAGAAAAAAATATTACCTTTATTGATCATAAAAATTCTACTCGATGGGTAAAACGTGAGAAAATTAAGGCTGAATAATTATTTTTTTCCTGCACTGATAAGGCAGATTACATCCCTATCACGTAATTGGTAGTTTATTGGTAACCTCAAATTATATCTAAGATCTTTTGCGTACAATAGACCTTTTATCAAGTCTGAATGGACTTCTTTTGCTAAATCAATAACTGTTGCACCGTCTTTTAATAGAATGAGATCAGGTAAAACACGTCCTTTTTTATCAGAAAGTTTTTCAGGGTCCGCAACAGGATAAATAGAATTCATTTTCAGTAGTTTAAACACGATTACGTTTATCGCAAACTGTACACCTGTACGCATATACTCACCCATAATATCTTTTTTAATGAAATCTAATGCGTCTTTTTGTTTATCGTTGAGATCATCATCTTTCAATATTTCAAATTGCTCTGACCCTGGTGAATATTTTATAAGCCCTTTTTGCTCCGCTCGCCTTAAAGTAAGCTCACTATCAGCACTTGCAGGTACAATAATCATATCATTATATCTTTCACGAAGGCGATGAAAATTTTTATCAGCGTTTGGAACGTCAATTTTGTTTGCAACAATTAGTGTAGGTTTTGAAATTTTTCTAAGATATGTTGAAAATTTTTTGCTATCTTGGATGCTAAAATTTTCCAGATCTTTATCTTCAAGATTAGTGGCCTTTAACGCATCTTTAACATGGAATTTTTTAACACCTATGCCTTGATAAAGTTCAGTCAAAGCGGCTATTAAATCATTATTGGTTTTGAGAATTTTTTGTAACTTGTCACGATTCACTTCTAGAATCTTTTGATACCACATATTCAATTCTTCTTCAATATCGGCAAAATCTGAAACCGGATCACCATTATCTATTTCAGTAATTTTTCCAGTTGAGTCAATGCTTCCGGATGCATCAACTATGTGTATCAATGCATCTGACTGTGAAGCGATAGAAAGAAATTGATTTCCCAAACCCTTACCTTTCCAGGCATCTTTTATCAATCCAGGAAGATCAATCAATTCGATAGGAATGTATCTCCAGCCATCATTACATTGAGAATTATTTGGGTTGTCCTGCACATTGAATTCTGGATGAACACAAAGTGTTATGGCATGTCCAATAGATTTGGATGGTTTTTTAGTAGTAAAAGGATATGTTGAGATCTCACTAGATGAAAGTGTCGAAGAGTTAAAGAAAGTAGTTTTTCCTGTATTTGTTTTCCCGATCAGACCTATTTTAATTGGCATGATTAAAAAGTGATTTAAAATTATTTATCTCTGCTGTCTTGATCTACTTTATTTTTGAGTTTTTTACACGAGTTTTCTAATTCGGAAACCATCCAACGTATTTCGCTTAAATCTTCTTCAGTTAGATCATCACTCCATTTTTCTAAAATTAATTTAGAAATCTGGGAGCAGTTATACAATAACACCCAATATGGATGATGTTCAGCTGTTGAATCTGCTAATTCTTGAATATCATATAATGCTCTTTCCGCACGTGATACTGGATCATCATTAGTGTCCATGATTAGAAAAGGCGTTGATGCTCTGCTAGCATACATCTGTTAAAAACTACATCAATTCCGTGTTCTCTAGCAAGATTTTCAGCTTCCTCATTATGGATACCCTCCTGTAGCCATATTACCTTAGGGTTTTTTTTAATTGCATCTCTTACAAATGGCAAGACATCCTCAGATGGTCTAAACACATCAACTATGTCAATGTCACCTTCTACTTCGGTAATTTCTTTGTAACATTTTTTAGATAAAATTTCATTACTGTTAGGATTGACTGGGATTATATCAAAACCATTTTCTGACAAATATTTTGGAACAAAATGTGCTGCTTTAGATTCGCTTCTTGATATACCAATAACTGCAACTTTCTTTAATAACAGAAAATTTCTGATTTCATCATCTGTATACGAATCTCTTTCCATGGTGATCATCTGCAATGAATTTTTATTATTCTTAAGTGTGAGGTGATTCTATAGTTATGTAAAATTATCAAGTGATGATTCCTGTAATGAACTAGCATAAAATCCTTGTTTGGTTAATTCATCTGCAAATTCATCGACAAAACCATGTACAGTATAAATTATTTCTGCTCCTGAAATTTTTACTAATTTCATTAATTCATTAAAATCACAATGATCACTCAATGGGATTGTATAATCTGTACTAGAAAAAGATCTTGAAGATTTAGCCCAGCCAGTAAATCCTATAGTAATTGCATCATATTTTTTTTTCATATCTAAAATAAATGCATTCTTTGATGACATGTTAGGTGTGATCATGACCCAAGGTTTTTTTTCAAGGAGTCCCATAGATTCAGCCTCAGAATGACCTACTGTGTTTTTTAAATTAACGCCTAATTGTATATGTAAATCATTCATTCGTTTTATTGAATCATGATAAAATATTGGATCCCAATGTTGGAATAGATGAGAAATTAGTTGTGCCTTTCCTAATTCATATCCTAAAAGTATTACAGGTTTCCCACGGTTATATGCATCAGAGATTATCTCATTTACATGTTTTACAATTTCCTCTATGCTAGGAAAAATAAATTCCGGTTTACCGAATGTGCATTCTGTGATGAGAGTTTTGCATTTTGGAATTTTAGATCCACGTAAAAATCCCCTATCACGTAAAGAAATATCTCCCGTGTAAAAAATATCCTCAAAAAATAATCCTTTTGCACCTAAAATATGACCAGAATCCAGCATAGAAAAATTTTCTATGGTGTGG
>JASMGS010000055.1 GCA_030751155.1 Candidatus Nitrosopelagicus sp. | reverse complement strand
GCACAATTTGTAGCAATAATTGCTTTTTGTGATTCTAGTAACGAACCAGTATTGTTTGAATCCAGTGTGGCAGGAAAAATTTCGAAAAATATTCAAGATGGAGGTTGGGGTTATGATCCAATCTTTATTCCAGAAAAACAAAATAAAACTTATGCAGAATTATATGATAAAAATAAACTGTCTCATCGGTATGAGGCTTTGAAAAAATTTGCTAACTGGTTTAACAGTAAGCAGGAATAAAACGATCTACAAATCGTTTCTTGTTTTGTAATATCACTATTCTAGAGATTTCACTTTCATCCATAACTGTAAAGGCGCCATTTTCTTGAGATAATTTATTTGCAAAATGTCTAACTTCATCCATTTCAAGCATATCTGAATATTCTAGTCTGTTGATTGAACGTCCAATATGCATGTATGATTTTATCTCAATAAAATGTGCATTTGATTGTTGGAGTAAAGATGCAAAGACAGGAATCATCTCTTCACCATCATTATAACCTCTAATCAAAGTAATTCGAAGAACCGTTCTTGTATCAAGAGTAGATAACATCTTTAGAGTTCTATTCCATCTTTCCCATGAATCATCATATCTGGGTCTGTTGATTTTCAAAAACGACTGGTAATCTGCCGCATTAGTTGAAAGATAAAGCTGGGTTGGTAGAGCGTTTTCATCTTGTAGTTTCTGTATCATATCTGGTTCTTGACCATTTGTGACCAAAAAAATTGATTTTGTTGCTTCAAGGGATTTCAAATATTTGATAAGTTCTGGTAATTTTGGATACATAGTTGGTTCCCCAGACAGTGAAATTGCATAATGGTTTGGAAGTAATGATTCATCCAATTTCTTTTTGTCCTGATTAGGATCACCATAATGTCCCATAATCAATTTTCTTCTTTCCGCCATCAGTTTAGTCATAATTTCTTCCGGTTCAGCAACATTATGTCGTTCCATCTTCATTGAATCATAGAACTCCATTGGTCTCCAACAGTAAATGCATCTATTCTCACAATACATTCCAGCAGGTGAAAATTCCATACAACTATGTGTACTAATTCCATAAAACTTGTGTTTATAGCATGTTCCTTCATTCCTAAATGATTTTTTTGTCCAATGGCATAACCCTACAGTGGAATGATCAGCTATACCATACTTTGCTTTCTTCAGCTGTTTTACAATAGAAGATCTAATTTGAATTAATTCAGGTTCCTTTTCTACAACTTCGCCAGAACAACTCATATTTGGAATCTCATACCAACTTACTTAAATTTGCACATGTAGGAATGCTGAAACGTGTATATGTGATATTTTCATCACCTATGCATGCTCAAAACAGTTAGTGTTGCAGGTATTGAGGAACAAGGAATTCCATTCAAAAAAGATAGTATAACTCTTGAAGATGCGGTAGCAGAATACGTGGTAGAGAATGGTACACTCACCTGGATAGAATGTGTTGTAGATGATATAGTTAATGAGACACCTGGTATTCTTGAAAAACTTCAGATTGATATGGATCCAAGTGTACTACTCTCAGGATATATTACAGCATATGAAGATATTGGCGATACACTTGGTATTATGTTACCATTTATTATTACTGGTGATAGCAGAACACAGACTACACCAATTTTGATTTTTATGAAAAAGGATCTGATCGTTACTATCCATGATGACTATGGTGGAAAAATTGCAAAACTCTATAATTATTCAAATTCGTTGATGAGAAAACTTCCTAAAGAATCTGAGCAGTGGGCGGACAGGCAAACCATTTTGTTATTTAGATTAATGGATGAAGTTAGTGAAACGAACTTTTCTATTTTAAGGACAATTCTTGAACAAGCAGAACAACTAGAAATTGATATTTCAGGTGCTAGACAAATGGATCGTAATATATCGGACGAGCTCTCAAACATGAAAAGATCATTGTTAACATTTCTTAGTGCAGTATGGGCTACACATGATACTGTCAGAAATGTGAAGTATGGTGACCCTGATATGTTAACTGATGATGATGATATATTAGAAAAATTTGAAGTTATTTTGGGACGTCTTGACCGCCAAATTCAGATGGCTGAAAATGTTATGGAGATAATTTCTACTGGAGTAACTGTCATACAAACTGAAACTTCTAATCAGTTAACAAAGTTGATTGTTTGGTTGACAGTGGCAGCAACTGCTGTTTTGGTTCCTAACACAATAGCTACGGTATTAGGAATTCCTGATCTTCATATTTCATTAGCTTGGGTTATTCCAATACTAATTATTTCAACAGTTATTTCTGTAATTGTTACTTATCGTTGGACAAAGCAATGGAGGGTTAATCCATTTAGGTCAGGAAAATTCCATACATTTCGGAAAAAATTTAGCCGTAAATAACCAATTTTTTAATGCCATGGAAAGAGGTAACTAACGCCAGTGTATACTAATGCTACAGTGATCGCCATAGCAACAAACCAACCTTTACCATTGTTCATATCAGACACATTTTGGTAGTGAATTATAAACCTAAAGACAATTTTTCCGTGTAAAAATCATCAGTAAAAGTTAAGATTATTATCACAAATCAACAGATGATTATTGTGGCCCTCGTAGTACAGTGGTTAGTATAGAGGATTGTGGATCCTCGGACAGGAGTTCGATTCCCCTCGAGGGCCTTTTTTTCTTAAAATATACCGAATTTACTGGATTCCATCTCTTCTTTGATGGCAAATTTAACATGGAGATTTTTCTGTTTAGTTTTCTGTGTAAGCCATGTCAAAAATTTTTTTTCTAATCCTTTTCCTTTCAATTTGTAAAAATCATCTCCCATTTGATCAGATAGTTTTTGGATCAGGTTTAGGCTTACTGATACAACATAAAAATGCCAACCGAAAGCAAATTCCGAGTCTGTCATACGGAATTCATTTTCTCCATGAACCATCTCTTCTAGCATTGTGAGTATAGTTGTAATCTCCTTACTAGATTCATCATAATTTGTAGCAGATACGTTGATGTTCAATCGTTCTTCCATAATCAGACTATACTAAATCAAAATAAAAGGTTAATGTTATTTTAACAAATGTTCAACTTCAATGTTAAAGAACGTCTTTAGGATTCCCATGTAATTCTTAATTGGGATTGGTATTTCATTTCCACATGCAATTCCAAGATTTTTTGCATTAATCCAAATCACCAGTGATTGTAAGATAGTCAGAAATCTATTATTTTCTATATCAGACGAACTAATTGCCTTGGTATATCTTTCTGCATATTCCCATGCATTGACAAAATCAATACATTTTGCATCAAAAATTTCTAATAATTGTTCTTTAAGATTTGCCGTTTTGAAAGGAACTTGATTTACAATATACGGAAACTCTACTTTAGATGGAAGACATTGAGGAAGTGGTCCCCAAAGTGTAATTATTCTACAACCATCTGGAAGATCCTTAAATT
The DNA here is from genome assembly GCA_030751155.1 of Candidatus Nitrosopelagicus sp. Taxonomy (GTDB): domain Archaea; phylum Thermoproteota; class Nitrososphaeria; order Nitrososphaerales; family Nitrosopumilaceae; genus Nitrosopelagicus. The sequence goes on along the minus strand of JASMGS010000055.1, from coordinate 5,474 downwards.
TTTTCATCATATTTTCAATTAAATCATTATCAGTAAACCAAAATAGTATAACTGTTGCGTCATCCATTTTCGCAGTTAAAATATCCTCACAAAAAAACTCCCACCTATCCAATTTTATTTTTTTACCATAGTCATTAGCCTGTTGAATTTTTTTTGTATCATTATCTATTCCAACTGCTTTTTTCACATGGAACTCATTTCTAGCTATAAAAATCCCTTTACCATCACCACATCCTAAATGATAAAAAATATCATTTTCATCTAATTCTAAAAACTCAAATATGTTTCTAAAAGAGTGTTCAGGAAGTTGAACGTCATCTCCAGAAATTATATTATCAGGTAAAGATTTTATGTATTCTTCTATCTTCATCAATAATTGTAAGTATTTCAGAAATTTATTCTCTTATATTCTCCAATGTTGATACAGCCTGCCATAAAGAGGTTCTAATATAAGACGGTAGATTTGGGTCTTGGGTTATATCATCAAGTAAACTGATCGTATTAGCAGCACGAACAGATACAGAATATTCTTTAGATTCAAGATCTATAACCATATTAGCAATATTTTTTCGAATATTTCTTGGTGTTGAAGGATTTGTAGCTATCTGGTTTAGTGTTGATATAGTATTGTTCATCAATTCCTGATTCTGTTCTTTAGAAACCATTCTTATTTTATTACTTTAACATCTTAATTTTAAGTCTACGGCTCTACCAAAATATTGTCTTCTTCAACAATCACATTGTATACTTCTAAATCATTGATTTTTGCTGGGAATTTTATTAATTTTCCATTTTTACAGTCAAATTGTGCACCATGCCAAGCACAAATTATTGTTGAATCCTCAATCTTACCTTCTGAAAGACTAGCACCAGCATGAGTACATGTATCATTTATTGCAAAATAATCTCCCCCAATATTTGCAACAACTATATCTTTTCCATTAACAGATATCTTTTTCATTTGACCAACGCTGATCTGAGTTGTTTTACACACAAAAATTTTTTCCATATTGTAATTTGGTTCAATTATTTTAAATCATTTCTAATCAACAAATTTGACAGTGTTTGTAATTTTACCAAGTTTTTCTATTTCCATTTCTATTTTATCTCCATCCTTAAGGAATGGAATGTCTGTATTATTCAAGGCAACACCTTCTGGTGTTCCAGTTGTAATTATGTCACCTTTTTCTAAAGTCATGACTTTGCTTAATTTAGATATAATAGATGATATACTAATGAACATATTCTTTGTAGATGAATCTTGTCTGATTTGATCGTTTACTCTTGTCACTAATCTTAAATCCTGTGGATTTGGAATTTCAGATGCAGTAGTTATGTATGGACCACATGGTGCAAAAGTATCAAATGATTTTCCACGCGTAAACTGTTTGTCTTGCATTTGAATATCTCTAGCAGAGACATCATTGAAAACCATATATCCAAAAATACAATCTTTTGCTTTATTTTCATCTACATTTTTGATTTTTTTACCAATTATAACAGAAAGCTCAATCTCATAATCTAATTGTTTGACAAAACTTGGACAGATTATATTAGATCCTGTTCCACATAATGATGTTCTTGGTTTGAAAAAGATTACAGGATCCTTTGGAGACATAACATTATTCTCCTTTGCATGATTTGGGTAGTTAAAAGTGAGACAAATAATTTTTGATGGATTTGATAATGGTTCAATCAACTGAAAGTTTTCAAGCTTATCCTGAAATGATGAATCAGATATTTTATTTTCTATTTCATTATACCATCCATCAAAAAGGAAATCTCTGATGGAAAGAGGAAGAGGAACTCCTGTTTCATACGTTATACTTTGTCTTGTTGCGACTTTATCATTTTTGATTATACCGTAAGTCTCTTTACCATCTTTTAGTAATCGTGCAATTTTCATTTTAGATCATTTATGTGTGAAAATAGCTTGATTCATAGAATCCTTTCGACAATATCCGAACCTGATAAACTGTATTTCAGCCCCATCCTTCAATTCTAAATAATGGGGTTCTGTATAAACATCAACTTCCTCTAAACTTCCCTCATTAAATTTATCATCAATAAACAGTTGATGCGGTATGAGAATTTTCAATTTGTGGGCATTTTTTTGACAAATCCATTGAATTTTCCTGAAACTTACGTCATGATTATCATTTGTAAATTCTGCAGTTATTTTCGAGTTTATAGATGTGATTTTTACATTGCCCAATCCCATTAAGCGTAATTGATCATTGATTTTCAGATCTTTAACATCTTCAGACGATAACAAGATGTCACCTTCTACCGTCACTTCTCTAACACCCATATCATTGGATGGATGATTAGGTAATTTTACAACCGAATGCGGTAGGTTACTTACTGTCAGTATTTTAGGAGATTTTACCATGAATAATCTAATACTGTTTCCATCAACAATTTTTCTGTTAAATGCTTCAAGAGAATCAAATGGTGCTAAAGTATTGGATTTCGTAAAGCCTAAGGATAATGTAAATTTTCTAATTGCTTCAGGTGTTATTCCTTTTCGTTTAAGTGCTTCAAGTGTTGGTAATCTGGGGTCATCATACCATGAAACTTTTCCATCATCTATAAGCGGCTTTAAGATTCTTTTTGAAACTGGCATTCCTTTGAATTCAAGTCTTGAAAATTCCCCCATTTTTGGTTTTCTCATGTTTAACGCGTCTAGTATTTCATAATACAATTCATTTCTCAACTCATATTCCTTACTTCTAAAGGCGTGAGTTACACCATCCAAACTGTCCTCGATTGCAACTGCAAAATCATAACTTGGCCAAACTCTGTATTTTTTTTCCAATAGTGGATGTCTTGCATCTATTATTCTAAACAGTATAGGATCTCGCATCACAGTATTCTTGGATTCCATATTTCCACGAAATCTAACAATTGCCTCACCAGGTTTGTATTTATGAAACATCTTGTCCCATCCGTCTTCATTTTGTTTAGGATCGCTTTCACTGCATTTACAAGATATCATTTCTTTTCTGTTTTTGCTTATTTCATCACGCTTGCACGTACAAACATATGCGAGGTTTTGGTTTAACAGATCTTTGCATTTATCATAAAATAATTCAATATCATCAGAAGTATTTTTTATTTTATCATATTTTATTCCAAGCCAATCTAGTCCAACCTTTATAGCTGCCCAATATTCTAGTCTCTCATTTTCTGGATTTGTGTCATCAAATCGTAGCACATTTTTTCCACCGTACATTTTGCTATATTCATCATTGATAATAGCCGCTTTGGCATGACCTATGTGGGGATAGCCATTTGGTTCAGGAGGGAATCTAGTCACAACATTACCCTGTTCAGCATCTTCTAGAGGAGGCAAGCCTATTCTGTCCTCTTTGACTTTTTCTTTCACCTTCAAAATTTCAGGAAAATTATTCTCAATCTCTATTTTTTGCTGTTCTATTGGTATAGAATTCACTTCAGAAACAATTGAAGCAATTTCAGGCATAACGTCTTTAACTTTATTTTTAAGTTCAGGGAATGATCCTAAAACTTTGGATAATACAATTTTATCTTTTGTTCCGCCATCATGCTCAACAGCATTTTGTAACGCAATTTTTCTGATCTCTTTTTTTAAATCATTATCCAACCTATAAACTCCTTTTTGTAACAAAACTAAGTAATGCAGCCATCTCATTTTTGGCTGAACCAGTATATGAGGAAATAGATTTTTCAGCTCGCTGTGCATATTTTAGTGCTATATCTCTCACTTCTTTTTCTACTCCTAATGAACGAATCACATTTACTGCCAAGTTAATTTGTTGTTTTGAAGCTCCAGAGTTTCCGAAAACTCGCATTATTTTTGTTCTATTCTGACCTCGTGCCTTTTTAATTGCCAGAATAATTGGAAGTGATTTTTTACCTTCTCGTATATCATTACCAACTGGTTTTTTTGTAATCTTACTATCACCAATGATACCAATTAGATCGTCTGTAATTTGAAATCCAATTCCTAAATTCTTTCCAAACGCTGACAAATTTTTCACATCTTTTTGTTTTCTTTTTGCACAAATTGCTCCCATAGCACATGAAACTTCAAAGAGTACTGCTGTTTTCTTTTCAATCATTTTGATGTATTCCTTTTCAGTTGGAATTTTCTTATTTTCAGCAAATTTTATGTCGTAAACCTGTCCCTCACAAATCTCGATACATGCCTTTGATAATTTTGATACTAACTGTGTTGTGTAATTAGAAGATAATTTTGATTTAGATGAAATAGTATTGTATGCTTTTGAATACAAAACATCGCCTGCTAGAATAGCTAATGGAATATCAAATTTTTTATGGGTAGTTGTAACTCCATGTCTCATCTCATCATTGTCCATAATGTCATCATGAACCAGTGTAAAATTATGAATCATTTCAACCGCACTTGCTGCAGATATTGCATCAGACTGTTTTCCACCAAGCATTTGGCAGCTCTTCAAAACCAAATATGGTCTTAGACGCTTACCACCATGAATGATTAGGTGAGAAGCCGCATCATACAGCTGTTTTGGATCACCATTGAGTTCCTTTCTTAGGAATTTATTGACGAATTTTGCATTTTTCTTGATTGAATTTGAAACTTTCATTCTACTAATCTCCAATTGTTATCAGGTATGTAGTGTTTAATTGCATTTTCATATACAGATTTCAAATCATCTGAAGCCCATTTTGTGATTAAGGAATTGAATTTTTCCAGTGTATTAGGGTCAGAATCTGCAAGAAAATAAAGTGCAATTACCATCCATGGACAATATACGTCCCTATTACGTTCAAGTTCATTTTTCAATTCATCAGGATTAATCCATTTTATCTCAGAAATTTCATCTTTGATCATAGATGATTCATCAAAACTATCTATTGTACCAATCAACGTGCCGCAAATTTCATTTTCAGAACCAACATCCTTGTATGGAACATGATATTCGAATTTATTCACATAGTTCATCTTACAGCTAATTCCAATCTCTTCGGGCATTCTACGCTCAGCGGATGATGCATATGTTTCTGATTCTCTGGGATGACTTGCAACAGTTCCGTCCCAATCATTTGGCCAAAGCATTTTACCTTCACTTCTTTTGGTCAAGAGTAATTTTCCTTCATTATTGAATATCAGTGCGGTAAATGCTCTGTGAAGCTTTCCGTTTGGCAAATGACATTTTACCTTCTCCTCTTTTCCAATAGGATTATCGTTTTCATCCACTAGAATAACATATTCTTCCATTTTATTACCTGAATAGTGTACCTTCGAATTTTTTACCAGAAACAGCGCTAGCTATTCTTTGTGGTTTGTTACCGTTTACAAAAAATACTTTCAGACCAGATTTTGACATCTTCGTTGCTTCCGTAATTTTTCGTTCCATCCCTCCTGTGACATCCATTTTGTTTTTACTTATTTCCGGCTTCTCCTTTCTGAAATCATAGATCAACTTTTTTGATTTAATGTTAGAATA
>JASMGS010000054.1 GCA_030751155.1 Candidatus Nitrosopelagicus sp. | reverse complement strand
GATCTATACATTTTTTGTGCAACCTTTCTATAATCAATATGTCCTTGTGGAACTGTCCGTAATTCAATTAAATGTGTAGCTTCTCTCAAATTTAGTTTCATATAATATGGATAATTATATGAAAAATTAACAACATATTGTGCTTGCTCAGGCATTTTCACCCTAATTTTTTGGAAAACATTTTTTGTTCTTTTCATACAATCAACAAATTCTTTTTCAATTCCCAACTCGATAATTTCATTTGGTGTATGATAACCATGGTCAGTAGATAGTAATTGTCTTTCAAGTGTTAATGCTCTATGTCTATGAAAATCTCTGAACATTCCATAATTGGTAACCAAGTCAAATGTATAGTAAGTCATCTCAAATGCTCTAGGTGGTCTATGCCTCCTATTTTTTCTGATTTGTGCAAAATCATTTATGATTTGTGCTTTCTGTCTTTTGCTAATTTTTTTAATATTTTTTTTAATCTGTAAGAATTGGATGCCAGAAGATTGCTCATAAATTAATGCAGAGATAACACTATCTAACGCGCTTGATTCAGTATCAGATTCCACTAATTTAACAGTATTTCCCTGAACAGGCTTTCCTTTTGCATATTTTTTTCCTAGTTTTATCGAGTTTTTTCTGATATCATGAAGATATTTCTGTAAAACTTTACCATATTTGTCATTGGCACGCCCAACAAATGATTTGATAGTTGTATCCAGTTGACCCTTCATTGCCAAAGCCAGATTTCTTTCTTCTGTAAGATTTGAACTAAGCAATATTGATAAAAGATATTCAAATGCACGACCGTTTCCCGTGATACCAACATTAGTCAAAGTTGATGCTGGTAATAAACTTCTTAATGCATCAAGTGCTTTTGCTTTTGTCGCTGCATTGTAAATCCTCTGTGCGGACTTTATACTATCAACGTTGGTAAGTTTATGAAAACTTTTTTCATTACCATTATGATCCTTAAATTTATAATTATCAACAGGATCATTTTCTCGAATTAATTTTAACATCGGTTCTATATTTTTTTTATATAATTCAAAATCAAAATTACATGCTTGAAGATAATCATCAGCATAACGTGATTTGATTATGTCTGGGTCATGATAAAATTTGTATTTACCATTAATTTTTTTATCCCAGGATACATATCTTGATGATTTTTCTAAGTAAGAAAATCCAATCCTACGATCCTCAATTTTTTTGACTGCAATATTTGATAACCCTTCAATTGCAATTTGTGCACCTCCAAGTTCAGCAACAGAGTCATCTCCATACTCTAAAAGAACTTTTGTATAAAATTCCTCACCTCGATTTTGATTTTTTAAAAACTCATCAAGAAAAACTTTTCTCATATTTTTATCAGTTCTACTATATCGTGACATCAATGCACCACGATCAACCTGCCTTGGTGTGATTATTGCAAATACTGATCTATCTATATTTGAAAAATGTTTTAGTAGTTCCTTTTTTTCACTTTTTGAAAATTTTTCTTGCAATGATTCATACAAACTTGTGATTGTAATAAATTATATCGGATCAAAAATGTGAGTATTTTTTGATCGCAACGACATAATCGTCATTTACGTATATTTTACGTATTCTAATTTTTATTTGCTTTATTAATCTGAATTAAATCTGATGATTTTGATTGTTGAGATTCTGTTTGCTGGGCTTTTGTATTCCATCTAATTAATACTTCTTTGAAATTATTTGCATCGGTTTCATTTTCGGTATACATCAATGTCGTTACCCATCTACCTTTACCAGCTGGACCACCAGTAGAATTCATCCAGAAATTATCTGGTAATGTTTTCATAGCTTTATTGTCTGGGTCTCGGCTGAGGTCTACCCATTTTTTTGCAACAAACATCAGGATTTGATTCAGTTCTTCTTTCTCAATCATTTATCAATTTCACTGTATATCACTGATTTTAAAATTATGATCTAGTCACTCAGTCATAATTAGTTAATTTCTTCTTACAAAAACGAGTAACCATTTTTACATTGTCTTGGTTATATGTCTCCTGACATCATTATACATGACTCATGACATATCCAGCATAATCGGAAAACATGTAAAAGATATGTATGGTTCACACTTTGGCAAAATTCTTGGTACGATGACTGATATTGATGGAAGTATTCAGACTGTTGGTGTCGACTGTGGTTCAGATGGATTAAAAGAAATCCCATATGATCAACTAGTATTACAAGGTAGTATTGTTATTCATATACCAAAATGGAGACTTGATGCTCAAAAAATCTTACGAGAAAAAAGTTTAACTCTTAAACGTTTGAAGGCATTAAACAATATAGTATCAGATAATGATGAAATGAAGTCAGATGCAGAATTAGTTCATCAAACATACAGATCAAAATTACATAATTTAGATGAAATTGAAGAAAAAATAAAGTCAAAACTTACATTACGTTTAGAAGAAATAGAAGAACAAGAAAAATCAATCAAGGTTATTTTATTCGATGCCAAAGTACAATTCAAGAGTGGCGAGTTATCAGAACCAACATTTGACTCCATCCGAAAACACACACATAACATCCTTGAACGTTTATCTCATGAAAGGACTGAAGTAACTAATATACAAAGTCGTATTGATGATCTTTCGTTAGAATGTTTAGATGCAATACAAGAACCCAAGGCGATGATTCAGGAATCAGCTATATCCTATCTTGATTCTAACACTGGTATTGTAACTGAATCATCTATACCCAATCCGCCAAATAATAATACTGAATCACCTGATACTATACCACCAACAGCTCATGAAAATTCTGATAATAGGAATAATGATAATCCTGATTGGATATCTAGAATGCAATCCCAGTAATCATTTATCTTTAACATTTAGATACTAACTTTCTTTATTTGTTAGTAGTTGAAAACAGATTCTTATGAAATTAATTTAGGGAATTTTGATAATGACATTAGAAATAAAGCTGAATCCAACGCTATCACATTTTGGGCTGAACAGGCTAGAAAAATATCCTGGTTTAAAGAATGGGAACAAACACTTGATTGGAAGCCTCCTTTTGCAAAATGGTTTGTTGGCGGTAAAATCAATGCATCATTTAATACATTGGATATACATCAAAATGAAAAGTCCTCAAAGACAGCAATCTTTTGGGAAGGCGAAGATGGCAGCAGTAGAATAATTTCATATTCAGAGTTATTCACAGAAGTCAAAAAATTCTCAAATGTATTGAAGTCTTTAGGCATAAAAAGTGGTGATAGAGTGACTATTTACCTACCAATGGTACCAGAATTAATAATATCTATGCTTGCATGTGCAAGGATAGGTGCTATCCACATAGTAGTTTTTTCTGGATTTAGTGCAATATCATTAAAGGGCCGTGTTGAAGATTCACAATCTAAAATTATAATCACCGCAGATGGTGGTTATCGTAAGGGGAAAATAATCAATCTGAAAGAGATTGTAGATGAAAATGCT
>JASMGS010000053.1 GCA_030751155.1 Candidatus Nitrosopelagicus sp. | reverse complement strand
TACTGGTTCTGGTTCAGCTACTGGTTCTGGTTCAGCTACTGGTTCTGGTTCAGCTACTGGTTCTGGTTCAGCTACTGGTTCTGGTTCAGCTACTGGTTCTGGTTCAGCTACTGGTTCTGGTTCAGCTACTGGTTCAGCTACTGGTTCTGGTTCAGCTACTGGTTCTGGTTTACCAAAAATTTTTTCAAGAAATGTCTCTTTATTGAAAGGTTTCAGATCATCGTAGCCCTGTCCAGTGCCTATGTATATGACTGGCGTCTTGGTGACTGCAACAATAGAAATAGCTGCACCACCACGAACATCGGCATCACTTTTAGTTAAAATTGCTCCATCAAAATCTGTATGTTCATTAAATGTTCTTGCCTGACTAACAGTATCATTACCAGCCAATGAATCACCTACAAATATTTTCAAATCCGGATTCACTACTTTTGAAATCTTCGTAATCTGTTCCATCAAATTCTTGTTTGTTTGCATTCTTCCAGCAGAATCAATCAATACACAATCTACTTTATGTGATTTAGCGTAAAGTAACGCATCACGAGCAACCGCAGCTGGATCTGAACCATAATTTTGTGCAACTAATTTCAGATTCAATTTATTTGTGTGTTCACGCAATTGCTCAATAGCACCTGCGCGAAAAGTATCAGATGCGGCAACTACGACTGATATTTTATTTTTTTGCAAAAGATTGGCGATTTTTGCAATAGTGGTTGTTTTGCCAGTTCCATTTATGCCAATAAATAAAATAAGATATGGCTCCTGTGGATTTGTTTTGGATTTGATATTAGACAAAATGTCAACCGAGCCTGCCTCATCAAACATATTAGAAATATTTTGAATGAGGCTTTGTTTAACAAAATGTTCAATTTCCTTCTTGTTTACCTTACTACCAATCAATTTTTCAGTCAAATTTGATTTTATCCCATCTATGACCTCAGTTGCAACATCAGATTCTAAGAGCGAGATTTCTAATTCGGATATTACATCTTCGATGTCCTTTTCTTTGAGTTCTTTTTCCCCTAAACTCTTAGCAACATTTGAAAATGCATTGCTTAGTTTATCAAACATAGTTTTTTCTTTATTTTTGGTTGTGTGCGGTCATTAATTTCTCCATCTCTAGTTTCGCTTGTTGTAAACCTTCTGAAACTTGTTGCTTTTGTCCAGCTGTTTCCTGTAAAGCTATTTGCATTTCCTTTAATCGCGATTCAAGAAAATTGATGGCAGAATTTTTGTCCTTTTCTACAGCAACCCCCGCACCAATATTTAGGATTAATTTTTTGTTTGGTGTAATCTTTGTATTGACAAAAGTACCCAAACCTACAGGCATTAGGGTTTCATTGTCATCCTTATCATTAATAGATTTCAGGCATTCAATAGCAGATGTTGCTTCTCTAATAATAGACATGATCGAAGACTCTTTTTGGTTTAACTCAGAAAAATAGCCCTCAAGAACTTGTGTTCTATAGAGTAGTTGCTGTGTCTGTTCATCACTCATTATAAAAAAAATGCAGTAGTTCAGTATAAATGCATTTAAGGACTTGGTTAGTTTTCAAAAATAAATAAAAAATAGAATTTTATTTTGCCTTAGAAAGTCTGTTATCAACTTCATCCCAATTAACAACATTCCACCATGCTGCGATATAATCCGGACGTTTGTTTTGATATTTCAAATAATAAGCATGTTCCCAAACATCAAGACCTAACAATGGAATTAATCCCTCAGTGCGAGGACTTGTTTGGTTTGACATTGATTTGTATTCAACTTTGCTGGATGATGGATTATACACAAGCCAACCCCAACCACTTCCTTGAATTGGAGCCGTTTTGCTAGAAAATTGTTCTTTAAAGTCAGCAAAAGATCCAAAAGATGCGTTGATTGCATCAGCTAATACTCCACCAGGCTCTCCACCACCATTTGGCTTCATATTATTCCAAAATAGTTTGTGATTATCATATCCACCTCCATTGAAGTTTATTGCACCTCTTACATCATCAGGAACATCATTTATGTTTGATAAAATATCAACAATATCCTTGCTCTGTAGTTCCGGACTTAGTTTTTCTAAAGCACCATTCATTCCATCAGTATATTTTTGATGGTGTTTTGTATGATGAATCTCCATTGTCCTGGCATCGATATGAGGATCTAATGCATCATATGCATAAGGCATGTCAGGAAGAGTATATTTTCCCATATCATATTCTAAAAACCATAGGATTAATAGGTTTGGTAGAGAATAAAACAATATTAAAAAATGTTATGATATGGATGTTCGAAAAATATTCTTTTTAGTTGTCTTCGTTTCAATTGGCATGATTTTATCATCAAGTCAATTACAAAATCAAGACAATATATCTATACAAGTAAATGATAGTGGATCATACATTGGAACTGACGTTCCTCATAGCTATGGATATGATGGTACAGGAATAATAATTTCAGTGATTGATACTGGAGTCGATTTTAACCACCCAGATCTTTTGGGTTTTGGTTCAGATGGAAAAGTAATTGGTGGTTATGATTTTGTTGACAATGATCATATCCCTGAAGACGTCAATGGTCATGGAACTCAGGTTGCAGGAATTATAGCATCAAATGGTATACTACAAGGAATAGCACCAAACTCAAAAATCTTGGCCTATAAAGTTTCAAAAGATGGCGAATCTGTACCATCAAACCTGATAATTAAAGCAATTGAAAAATCAATCGAAGATGGTGCGGATATAATCAATATCAGTTTAGGAGTTAATCAGACTAGTGCAAAAATTGACCAAGCAGTAACAAAAGCAGTTCAAAATGGCATAATTGTAGTTACTGCAGCAGGAAATTTTGGACCTGAGTTGAGTACCATTGGGAGCCCTGGAATAAATCCCAATGCAATAACTGTAGGATCTACTTTCAATAATGTACCAAGTAGCCTAGTTTCAACACTGAAAATTAATGATAAAGAATTCAATGTTTTCCCAATGGTAGGAACACAATATATTGAAGAATCTATCGTATCGGAAATAGTTTTTGGAGAGTATGGAAGAGTGAAAGACCTATCAGATATTGATGTTCAAAATTCAATTTTATTAATTGAGCGGGGAAGTGATATAGAAAATGAAATAGTTTTCTTTTCTGACAAAGAAAAAAATGCATCTGAATTGGATGCAAAAGCAATTATTGTTTATAATAACGAGCCCGGTATATTCTTTGGAGAATTAATTCATGAATTTGTAGAAGATGATTATAATCCTACTATTCCAGCATTATCTCTATCAAGAGAAGATGGACTATTCATAAAAGAAATGTTAAAAATTCATATCGAAGCAGAGTTGGATGTTTTTTACCATCCTGATTTTGTTGCGTACTTTAGTTCAAGAGGACCAGTTTCTCCCTTTTACATAAAACCTGACATGGTAGCACCTGGGGCATTTATCAGTACAACTGACCTTGCTGGAAATTACAGTATCTCAAGTGGTACAAGTTTTGCAGCACCACACATTTCTGGTGTATCCGCATTGTTATTACAAAAAAATCCAGAATTGACATCTAAAGAATTAAAATCGATTCTAATGACAACTTCTGATCTAGTGTCTGATGAATATAATAAAAGATTCCCTCTTGAGGTATCTGGATCTGGAAGGGTTAATGCGACTAAAGCCATAAATGCTGAACTTATTATCACACCGGCAAATCTGATATTCAATTTATCACCTTATGATCAAACGGAAACTAAAATTGTGAAAATAAAAGGAATGGATGATAAATCATTGTCAGTCAAGTTTGAGAATAACCAAGTGATAGATCTGAAATATTATTTTGAGCAAAATGATCTCATAATTACGGCGAAATTAATTCAGCATGATCTAGGTGAATTCGAAGATAGAATGATCATTAGTCATGATAACATTGATTATCAAATACCAATCCTCCTACATGTTTCTGAAGGAGCAATCACAATAAATGAAGATGATGGTGAATTAGATATTGTTATTGTCAATCCACAATCATGGTCATATGCAAAAGTTACAGCTATAAACAAAGATACAGGAAAAATATTAACTGACTCTATTGTACCGAATAAAACATCAGAATTCGTTATTCATGAACCTGGTGAATACTGGATTGAAGCCAAAATTGAGTCCGATGAAAATACACTGAATGTGTTTGATACTATCAAAATAGAAACGGTATCTGAGAAAAATTCGATCAACACATTAAATTTTCCTGAGAAACCAATTCTGATAATAGCTGCTATAATGATTGTAACAGTTATTGTGGGTCTATCTATAAGAAGAACTTCTAACTAATCTTCACGCTTTTGGACCCGCTTTACGTATTTCGTCAGAATCATCAAATCTCTTAAAATTGTCAATGAACATCTGAGCAAGTTTTTTTGCTGAAAGAGTATAGGAATCCTTATCGATCCATGTGTTTTTAGGAATCAAAACCTCTGCAGGTACGCCTGGACATTCTGTAGGTATATCAAGATTAAAAATTTCATCATGTCTGTATTTTACGATGTCTAATGCACCTGATAATGCAGCCTTCACCATAGCACGACTATATTTTATGTTAATTCTTTTTCCTACACCATAAGGACCTCCAGACCAACCAGTGTTGATTAAATAAACTACCGTGTTATGCTTTGAAATTTTTTCCCCGAGCATTTTAGCGTAAACACTTGCTAGTCGTGGCATAAATGGAGCACCAAAACAAACAGAAAATGTAGCTCTTGGTTCCTTGATTCCTCGTTCAGTTCCAGCTAATTTGCTAGTATAGCCTGACATGAAATGGAACATTGCAGATTCCTTGGTAAGTTTTGAAACTGGAGGTAAAACTCCTAATGCATCAGCCGTTAAAAATACTATTACCTTAGGATTTCCACCAACGCTTGGAATAATAGATCCCGGAATAAAGTCCAAAGGATAAGCAGCCCTTGTATTTTCAGTCAGAGTCCCATCATCAAAATCAGGTTTCAATGATTCTTTGTCAATTACAACATTTTCTAAAACTGCACCAGATTTAATGGCATTCCAAATTTGTGGTTCTTCTTCCTCCTTTAGATTGATACATTTTGCATAGCATCCACCTTCAAAATTAAATATTCCTTTATCAGACCATCCATGCTCATCATCTCCGATGAGCATTCTTTCAGGATCAGCAGACAAACTTGTTTTTCCTGTACCTGACAAGCCAAAGAATAACACAGTATCATTATCTTTTCCTATATTTGCTGAACAATGCATAGGAAAAACTCCCTTTGTTGGCATGAAATAATTCATTACTGAGAACATAGCTTTTTTCATTTCACCTGCATAGTTTGTTGCACCAATCAGAACTATCTTTTTTGTTAAATTGATTAGTATGAATGCATTTGATCTTGTACCATGAATTTCAGGTATTGCGTCAAAGTCATTGATACACATTACAGTAAACTCGGGTTCGTGAGATTGTAATTCAGCCTTCGAAGGACGAATAAATAATTGATGTACAAAAAGATTTTGCCAAGCATGGTCATTGATTACTCTAACTGATAATCTATTTTCAGGATCAGCGCCAATAAAACCATCAAATATGAATACCTCCTTATTCTCAACAGATTTTTTCATACTTTCTAAAATTTTTTCAAATTTTTCAGATGGGAATTGCTTGTTTATTTTTCCCCAATCAACTGTGTTGTGAGTTAATTCATCATAAATAATGAATCTGTCCTCCGGTGACCTGCCTGTATAATTTCCAGTTTTTACTGATAATGAACCGGTTGATGTGACAATACCCTCATTTTTTTGTACAGCCATTTCTACAAGTTTTTCTGCTGAATAATTTCTATGAATTTTTGATGGTTTTATGCCAAACTTTTCAATCTGAGAAGAAAATGCTTCAGACATATTTTCACTCATACCAATCACCATTTATTAAAAATAAATTAGTCTTTATGCCCATGAGATTTTTTCGTGATGAATAACGCTATTAATCTCTTTCTAAGTTTATGTTTTTTTTGATATGATTTAGGAAGATATTTATTTCAAAATTCAAGATCTCTCGATATGCCAATAAACAAGGAAAAATTAGCTCTTCGCGATCAAGAAACCAAAAGTACTCCAAAGTTCATAAGACCTGAAAGCTGGAGATATAAAAAATTAAAAACTGCTTGGAGAAAACCAAAAGGAGTTGATAATCATCAACGTAAGCAAAAAAGTAGAGGTAGACCGGGTCTTCCTAAAGTAGGTTATCGTGGTCCAAAGTCAGCACGTGGATTACATCCATCCGGTTTTACAGATAATTTAGTTTATAATATTAATGATTTAGATAGCTTAAACCCAAAAGAAGATGCAGTGAGAATAGGACATAGCGTTGGAACAAAAAAACGAATAGTTATAGTAACTAAAGCATTAGAAGGGAAATTCAAAGTATTAAATGCGAGAGTGAATAGAGATGCCAGTAAATCTTAGTGCAAAAAAGAGACTAGTCTCAAGGATGACTGGGGTTGGAATCAAGAGAATAAAATTTGATGTTGATCATCTTGATGATGTAGCTGATGCAATCACCAGACAACAAATTAGAAGTTTAATTACAGCCAACACCATAAGAATTAAACAAATTGTTGGTACATCTAGAGGAAGAGCACAGGAAAAGAAAAACCAAAAAAAGAAGCGTGGTATGACACAAGGTTCTAAAAAGGGCCGAAAAGGTGCTAGAGTAGGCAAGAAAGAGGTCTATGTAACAAAAGTCAGATCACTTCGTCGTAGACTCAAAATAGCCAAAGAAAGAAAAGAAATTACTAATAAGAATTTTTGGGAAATTTATACAAAGATTCGTGGAAATACAGTTAGAAATATTGCACATCTAAGAACATTAATCGAAGAGATCAAAACAAAAGGAAAAGATTAGAAATAAAATTTTTCGTTATCAAAATCTATAATTTTTCCATTTTTGATTTTAATTCCTTCTTTCTCCAACATTTTTAATTTTACTTTTTCACCATAACTATATCCTCCAATTTTACCATCAGACTTTACTACTCTATGACATGGTATGATGACAGGGTATGGATTCTTTTTCATAACTGTTCCAACAAATCTCTGTCCATTTTTTAATCCTACAGCTTTTGCCAAATCACTATAAGTTGTAACTTTTCCTTTTGGAACTTGTAATAATTTTCTATAAACTTTGATGTTTATACTCAAAGTTTGATTATCTCCAAATCTGTTCCTTCAAGCATTTCAAGAATTTTATGTTTATTTTTGCCCATTCCAGTCCAATCTAATAATGCAGTAGTAGCACCTCTATTTCTTTCAATTATATGAGAAAACAGGGAATGATCTATTTCATCTAATGCATGTTTTGGAATTACAGTTCCTAGTGCATACTTGCCATGAATTAATTCATTAGTAAATTTATCAGAATAATGTGTTCCTCCAAAACATATTCCTGTAGGATATGATTTTTGATTTTGTTTCATTGTCTGTACAACTATTTGTGCCACTGAATTACAAAGATTTACATCATTCCATTCTTTTGGTGTAGTTCCTATTTCAATGAACAAAGTAGGTTTTTCTAATGAAGT
>JASMGS010000052.1 GCA_030751155.1 Candidatus Nitrosopelagicus sp. | reverse complement strand
TACTTCTCTTACTTCGTTGAAGTATGGATCTAAAATGTAAGTTGGTTTGTTTGTAGCCAAAGCAATACCAGCTGCATGGAAATTACTCTGACCTAAAAAAATATTGGCGTCAACATCATTTTTAATTTCTGTCGCAGGATAGAATTCACAACCAAAGACTTGTCCATCATTAAGTTGTCCTTTCCCATTTCCAATTTTTACAATTACTCCATTATTTTCTAATGTTTTAGCAATATGGTCAATCTGATGAAGATACTGACTGTCTGTTATCAACGAAACAGTATTTCCTTTAAACTGTTTAACACATTTTTCTACAACATTATCAAATGGTATATCATCATAAGCATCAATCATGTAAATATTTTTTTCAAATATTTCTAGTTTATTGGTATGGCCTATGTTGAATAATATTTCAGCTTGTAAGACATTTGCTCCAATTGAATTCAAGTCACACGAGCCCCATGTGGCATCTGCAAGAAGATATGCAGGAATCCCACATTTTTGATTGATTTTTAACGCAAGATCTTGCACTTTTGGAAGTATCCCATCAGGTCCATTCAGGGCGACAGAAACTGGTTTCTTTGCTTCTATGACATCAAAAATTTTTCTCTCATCAATTATTATCATTTGTATTATGACAGATACTATGTTTTTAATTTAAATCAAGCTTGCATTCAAAACCCAAAAATGTAAGAATATAGGATAAAAAGTATTGAAAAATAGTACTGTAATCCATATAGGAATAGACGACACAGACTCACCAAAAGGTATGTGTACTACTTTTCTTGCATACAAAATTGTTAAATTTCTTGAAAAGAATAAAGTACAATTTGTAGATTATCCATCTTTAATTAGATTTAACCCCAACATTCCATGGAAAACACGAGGTAATGGAGCTGTCAGATTAAGTATCAAAACTAACAATCCTAAAAAAATAAAAAACAAAATTACAAAGTTTGTGGATGATTATTCAGAAACAAAAAATGGTGCAAACCCAGGACTTGTTTTTTATGAAAATGAGATAGTTACACACTCATTTCATAAATTTAGTGAACTTGCACTTTGGAAATTAATCAGTAGAGAAAAAGCTAAACAATTTATTTTAGAAAATAAAATTGATTCATTTTATCTAGGAAACGGTCAGGGTTTGGTTGGGGCAATAGGCGCAATTGGATACAAATTTTCTGATCACACATTTGAATTATTATCGTATAGAAAAAAATCACAATTTGGCAAAAAAAGAATCATTGCTAAAGATAGTGTAAAGAATATGCAATCGATAACTTTTCCTGAAACCTTTAACAGCTATGATATTGAATCTGATAGAGCTTTAATCACTCCACACGGACCTGATCCTGTATTTTATGGTATACGGGGAGAAAACGCTGAATCTGTGGTGACAGCATCTAAAATAGTAAAAGCAAATGAAAAATTAGATGGATATATGGTATTCAAATCAAATCAGGGAACTTCAGATCATCTAAAAAATGAATTAGATGTAAATGATTTGAGACCTTATACATCTGGATTTTTGGCTGGTCAAGTATGTAGTAGCCCAATCATGGCACAAGGCGGTCATGTATTTTTTTCAATCAGAGTTAAGGACAAGAAGATCAAATGTGGAATCTATAAACCAACAAAAATTACAACGATAGCACAAAATCTTATTTTAAATGATAAAATTCGAATTGGTGGAGGAATTAGAAAAGCATCAAAAAATCACGAAAGAATAGTTAATGTTGAATTTTTAGATGTGATGGAATTAGCAAAAGATATCCGAGCCAGTAATCCATCCTGTAAAAAATGCAGTAAAAAAATGAAATCGAAAGGAAGTAAGCAAGGATTTGAATGTACCAAATGTGGAAGTAAATCATCCTCAAAAATCACTTCAGAAATTCCACGAAAAATACAATGTCAGCTTTATTTGCCAGTTATGTCGGCACATCGTCATTTAACACGACCATATCAAAGGCTAAAAAAAAGAAACAAGCAGACCAGATTTGATACTTCAACACCTTGGTTTTGCGTTTATTAAAAGTAAGATTTCGTTATTATACTACGCACAGAAATTTTGAATTTGTATAATCTATAATGATAGAATGAGAACAGCATAGATATCATTTAATGTAATTAATTGTTGCAAAATATATTGAAAAAACTATTTTCTTTATTAATAATCACCATAACTTCATTTCTCTTGATGGGAATTGGCACTCAATCAACTTTTGGCATGCAAACTGAATACACTTTTGATAAATATGGAGATGCATCATTTGAACCTATACCAGAATGGATAAAAAACAATGCAGGTTGGTGGGCAGAAGGAAAGATCTTTGATGCTTCATTTGTTGCGGGAATCGAGTGGCTCATAACGAATGGTATCATAACTGTATCTACTACCGAACAGGAAGCAGTAGCTGGATATGAAATACCAAAATGGATAAAAAACAATGCAGGTTGGTGGGCAGAAGGAAAGATTCCTGACTCTGAATTCATATCTGGACTTGAGTGGCTTATAGAGCATGGAATTATTATGGTAAATCTCCCTGAAGATGTTGATCCATACGATATAACTTTTGCACCCATTCTTTCTAACGTATCACAACAAAATCTGCAATATGTTACTACCACATTCTTTCACGTCTTTGGGGATTTAGATTCGATACAAACTATTGATGAAGTAAAGCATTGGGGTGCAGTCTATCTAGGTCTTAATGAGGATCGAGTGGATGAATACAACGAAGTGGCATTGTGGAATGATCCTCAAAAAGTAGCGGTAGTATTTCCAACTTTTACCAGTGCTGCGTATGGAGAGCCGGGTTTTTATACATACTATAGGGGAGAATGTGATGAATGTACAACAACTAACATAAAAATTCCTAGACTATTTTTTCCATCAAGTGGTAATGCAATTCAATCTTTCTCATTAATGGGTTATAAGGTTCTAGATGATATTGAGATTGATAAAAATCCAAGTATACTAGAAAAATACGACAAAATAATCATGTTACATAATGAATATGTGACACAAACAATATTTGATGCAATAACAAATCATCCCAATGTGATTTATCTTTACCCCAATGCACTTTATGCAGAAATTGAAGTTGATTATGAGGCCAATCTCATAACACTCATCCGAGGCCATGGATATCCAGACGCTGAAATATCCAATGGGTTTGATTGGGAATTTGATAATACACATCCATATGAATATGACACTGAATGTTCTAACATGGAATTCTACAGGATTGATAACGGTTGGATGACAAACTGTTATCCGGAACAGGTATTCACTAATTCTGTTAATGGAACACACAAAATATTAAAACTAATCAAAGAATTATAGCGGGGAGTAGATTTGAACTACTGATTTTCGGGTTATGAGCCCGACGGGATGACCTGACTTCCCCACCCCGCTGAACAAAAATTCTTTATGCGCTATATACGCCTTTATCAAACTCGGAATAATTATT
>JASMGS010000051.1 GCA_030751155.1 Candidatus Nitrosopelagicus sp. | reverse complement strand
AGTTCAAACATTTTATCTATTACAGCAGATGTTTTTTTCAGTATACGTATTTCTTCAGAGTCTTTGATTAGACGTGCGTTGTAAAAAGGAATAGAAGATTGTTTTATTTTTGGAATTGATTTTTTTAATGATTGCATTGTTGTGTAGTTCTGACAATCAGTACAGATTTTTTCCTTCTTCAGAATACTAGATAATATAGATGCGGGATAACCTCTTTGTGAAGTTATAATATTACAGTCAACTGAATCTTCTTTTGCCCTTTGTGCCTCTAATTCAGGAGCAATAATTGTAGTCTTTCCACCCTTTTCTAATATACCAATTGCCTCACCCCAGAATCCTGTCATGTAGAAGAGGTTTTCAGGCTCAAATGCGACAAGAATGTCACAATCAATAGAATTACATTGTTTTTCCAATATTTTTCTGCGTGTCTTCATCGTTCAAAGAAATGTTTTTGTGAATTTATGTATGTTGTAAAGTTTGTATATCCAGATTCCTTGCTAGTTTTATGATAGAAAAGCAAGAACAAAAGAAAGTTGTTGCACTGCTTTCCGGCGGATTAGATAGTACACTTGCTGTAAAAACAATACAAAAACAGGGATTTGAAGTTTCAGCAGTGGCGATCAAGACACCATTTTGTGATTTTGATTGTGGTAGAGGTTGTGGTTTTGAGATTAGAGAAAGAGCAGAGAATCTAGGAGTTGATCTAAAAACAGTTTATCTTGGAGATGAATATATTGAGATGTTAAAAAATCCAAAACACGGTTATGGATCTGGAATGAATCCATGTATTGATTGTAGAGCAATGATGTTTGAAGCTGGTAAGAAACACATGGAAGAGATTGGTGCGGAGTTTATTATTTCAGGTGAAGTACTTGGACAAAGACCAATGAGTCAGTTCGCACCTGCATTGAAAAAAATTGAAAAGTTATCAGGTTTAGAGGGAAAAATTGTTAGACCGTTATCAGCAGCATTGTTACCTGCCACTGATCCAGAAAAGAATGGTTTGATAAAAAGAAAGGATCTTGGTATGATCAGAGGTCGTTCCAGAAAAGAACAACTTAGAATGGCAAAAGATTTTGGTATTGAGGATCCACCGAACGCTGGTGGAGGTTGTCTCTTGACAGACCCTGCATTCTCATTAAGAGCTAATGACTTGTTCAAACATATTGAAACGCCAACAACAAACGATATTGACCTGTTAAAGATTGGAAGACATTTCAGATTGGATGAAAACACAAAGCTAATTGTTGGAAGAAATGAAAATGAAAATGAAATGATCAAAGCACTTGCATTACCTAATGATATCTTACTTGAAGCTAAGGAGCATGTTGGACCGATTGTGATGTTAAGAGGACAAACTGGAGATAAATATATAGAATTTTCAGCTAGTGTTACATTACGCTATTCTGATGCACCAAAAAACAAGATAGGTGTTGTCACTGTTCACAAAAATGAAGATGTAGAAGTAGCAATAAAATCTGCCGAAGAATCCTCATATACAAAACTCAGAATTTAGATAACAGATAGTTGTTTACTCGTAAAAAATTAGAAAGACTTTTTGGGGGAGTTGGTGACAAAATAGCTGAATGCAAAAACAGGCAAATCCAACATATCTCAAGGCGATAACAATTAGAGATCCTAGTGATATACACTCAATTAAAGAGGATGTCAAAAAAGGTATGATTCTAATTCTTAGGGTTACACCATTAGCACAAAAAGATGTTGAAAAACTCAGAAAAGTTGTAGAAGAACTTTATGTAATTGCAAGAGATTCGAATGCTGATATTGCTCGTCTTGGTGAAGAGAGGATTATAGTGACACCAACAGGTGTAAAAATTTGGAAGCCTGATTATAGTCTAAAATAATCTTATTGCTTCTTGTATTTGTGGATAATGTGATGCAACTCTATACATACGACGTATTGATGCAGACAGATTTTCAGATTTTTTCTTTTCTCCGTGATTCACAAGTACGCGTCTTAGTTTAGGTCTCAGTCTTTGAACAAATGACATAAGTTGGTTGTAATCACTGTGTCCACTAAATCCATCAAGTCTTTCTATATCACAATTTATAGTAATAACTTCAACCTTTCCTTCTTTTCCCAATATGGATACCTGTCTTGATCCATCTAACACTCTTCGTCCAAGTGTGCCATTAACTTGATAGGAAACAAATAATATTTTATTCTGTTTATGAGGAGCAATATTCTTGAAATATTCAAGAACCGGACCGCCCTCTAGCATACCAGAAGTTGCTATTATAATACAAGACGATCCATCTCTCAATGGTTCTTCTCTACCATCGGCATGTTCTATATTTGTGAAATATTCTGAATCAAATGGGTTATCATCTGTTTCTAGAATCTTCTTTTTTAGTTCTCTAGCAAGATATTCTGGAAATGCTTCGTGGATTGAAGTAGCTTCCTGAATCATTCCTTCCATGAATACTGGAGCTTCTGTTAATTCACCAGATTTCATATATTGATCTATAACCATCATTAATTCTTGTGCCCTACCAACTGCAGGAATTGGAATGAGCACTTTTCCTCCATCTTTTAAAACTGTATTTACTGCTGAAATAAACGCAGATTCCACTTCCTGTCTTGTAGGTTGTATATCTTCCTTCAAACCATATGTACTTTCGATAAGAAGAGTTTCTACCCGTGGATAATTTGTGAAAGCGCTTTCGAGAAGCATACTTTTACCATATTTGATATCACCTGTGTATACAAAATTGTGATCACCGTTACCAATATGAAAATGGCAAGTAGCTGAGCCTAGAATATGTCCAGCATTAGATAGGACTAGTTTGATATCAGGAGATATATCAGTTACACTTCCATAAGGTAGAGTAATTGCCTGTCGCATTATTTGATGCACATCTCTTTCGGAATACATGGGTATTCTTCCTTGTGCAGTCGCAACCTTGATTGCATCAAGTTGAATCAGATTCATCATGGGCAATGTAGGTTCTGTACAATAAATCGGCCCACGATAACCATATTTCAGTAATGCAGGCAAAAATCCTGTATGATCAAGATGTGCATGGCCTATCACAATAGCATCCAGTTCATCAAGTGTTATGTTAGCCCAATCGAGCCTAGGAAAGGCATCATATGGATTACGTGCGCCAGGATTGATTCCACAATCGATCAATACTTTACTATCATTTGTGGTTAACAACATACATGATCTTCCTACCTGTCCAAAACCACCTAATGTCAGTAATGATACTTCAGATTTCTGTATTAGACGATCTCTAAAAATTTGTTCTCCTATTCCCTTCAGATGTTTTGCTCTATCAGCTGAAGAAACTTTTAGTTGATAATTTATAGCTTGAATTGTGTTTGATGCCTTGTTTGTAGATTTTCTCACACGTAATTTCCAGCCAGTTTTTTCAGATATTTCAGCATGGTTAAATTCTTCTTTATTTCTTTGACAAAGCCAAGGACGTTTTACTTCTATAGAAACTTCTCCAGTAGCAGTATCAAAAAATGTTCCTTTTAAATCTGCATCTTTTGGTACACTTTCATTAAGAATTTTTCTAACATCTTCTTCACTTTTCCTTATTGATTCATCTGTTCTGATAACAATTCGTTTTTTTATCACATTAACTAGATTTGCAATTATATCATTATTTTCTATCAAATATTTTGGAGTTTTTGTGTAAAGTGCAATTCTAGGACCTTCAAAATTAATTTTTGTTATTACCGCTTCTTTGGGTAAACTTTGCAGTATGGTTGCCATGAAATTTTGGCCGTTAGATAATTCCTGTTGCTGTTTCTTTTGCATTTAATCACTAAAGTGAGATAATAGATTTTTTTTGTTCGTTGGTCAAAAGTTGGAATCCGTTCTTATCAATTGTTGCTACATTGATTCCATCACCAGTTCCAATATTTCTTACAATTGCAGCCTTAACTGCGCGAAGAGCTACTATCTTAGCATCTTTAACTGTAAGATCGTCACGGTATTCATCTTCTAAAAGACCATATGCAACAGGTGAACCACTTCCAGTTGTTACATAGGATTTTTGTTCTACAGAACCAAACATATCAATATTGAAAAGTGATGGTCCTTCTTCATCATAACCCCCTAACAAAATGTCAGCCATAAATGGGTAGCCTCTATTTTGATGGAAAACGAGAGAACAAAGTCTTGCTAATGATTTTATTGGAATGTTTTTATTATTTTGAATCGCGTGTATGTTTGCATGGTATCTCAAAATATCCGTTAGATTTTGTGCATCTGCAACTCCTCCTGCTAATGTCAAACCAACATGATCGTAGATTTTTTGAATTTTCATTGTATTATTATTGGCAATGAAATATCCAGCACTTGCCCTCATATCAGCACATAAAACAACACCATCTGATGCCTTGATTCCTACAGTGGTTGTGCCATGTAATATTTTTTCTTCAATGTTTGTCGTCATAAATAATACCTCTAATGAGATATTTCGAGTTATTTGCACCCTTTTAAATAACTTTTTGTTTGTAGACAAATGATAAAAAGTGCAAAAAACGAAAAAATCTATGCGATCACATAAGATGGAATTACCACGACTGATTGTTGTCGGAGAGAAAAATATCAATGATATAGGAAGTTTTCTAAAATCATTAAAAAATATAAAAAAAGTTTCTTTGGTATCAGGAAACAATGTTAAAAAGATAGTTCAAAGCAAGATTGAAAGTTCTCTTTCTGCATCCAAAATTCAAATGGTTTGGCATTTAGCTAAAACTAATGATAAAAAATCCATTCAGCAAATAGAGCAAAATGTAGGTAAAAGTAAAAGTGAATTAATTGTGGGTGTTGGTGGTGGTCGTTCTGTTGATATTGCTAAAATAATAGGATTTAATCTTGATTTGCCATTTGTCAGCATACCAACATCTGCGTCACATGATGGTATTGCTAGTCCTTTTGTTTCTATCAAAGGCAATAAACCACACTCGCTGGTAGCTACTGCACCACTTGGAGTTTTTGTGGATGTAGATATTATCAAAAAAGCACCAAAAAAACTACTTGCGAGTGGATGTGGCGATCTTATAGCAAAAATTACAGCTGTACGAGACTGGCAGCTTGGACGTGATAAGACTGGGGAGTATTATGGAAGATATTCTGCAGATCTAGCATTAATGAGTGCAAAAATTTTGATGGAGCATTCTAATAGATTTTCAAAAAAAGGGTTGGATGTCAGAGAGGTTGTTGAGGCATTAATTAGTGCAGGTGTTGCATCGTGCATAGCTGGTAGTAGTAGACCTTGTTCTGGTGCAGAACATTTGTTTTCCCATGCAGTTGACAAATTAGAGCCTGGAATTGGACTTCACGGTGAAAAATGTGGTATTGGTGCAATTATGATTGCAAAATTACAAGGTCAAGATTGGAGAAAAATTGTTAAGACGTTGAAAAGTGTAGGTGCTCCTACAACTGCAAAAGAAATTGGTTTAAAATCTGAAGTTCTTGCAAAAGCATTAACCATCGCACAGTCCTTAAGACCAGAAAGATATACTATTTTAAAAGAAGTCGATATGAATGAAAATAAAGCAATCAATCTTGCTAAAAGTACAAAAGTACTATAATTTTCTATTTTTTACTATCCTTTATTTTTGATTCTTGTTTTGTTTCTTTCTTGGTATCTGGTTTTTCATATGTCTCTGAAAAGGTAATTTTTTCTAATCCAAGAACAAATTTGAATAAATCCATTTGTATAAAGTGTTTTATTATAGGTAAATTTTCAGCACGAAATATTTCCTGTGGTATTATGATATCAAGAATTTTATCCTTATTATTGAAAAGGATTTTTTCGTCTTCTACAGGAAGGTTTTTCTTTAAAATTCCCGTTATTTTGTCTTCATCAGATTTTAATTCTTTGAGAACATTAATGTCATATAGAATTGTTTTTCCTGCAAATCTGTGGTTATAATCAATTTTAATTCTGCCAGAACCGATAAATCTTACAATTCCTTTTTTATTATCTACCTCAATCGTATCTCCGATGGAAACTTTTTCGGCATCTTCTCCAAGTTTACGCAATGGAATCATTCTAACTTTGCCAGAATCTCGTTCACCAAATCCTTTATCAGATGAAACTTCAACGGTTGTCTTGTCTCCAACTGAAGTATTTTCTAGTGCTTCATCTAATCCTTTGATTACCCATGACTCTCCAACCGAAATAAGTTTTGGTTGATATTTTATGTTAGGATCATGAAAAGAATGTTTTTTTGCCTCTTCCTCAATGGTTGTTTCAAATACTTCCGAGGTATCCTTTACTTTAGAAGTATAATCGACCAAAATTAATGAGCCTTTGTTGAAAGTCATTGTATTCTGCGTTTTTGAATTTCCTTATATAAGTTAACGTGGATTAAAGAGCTTTTAATTTTTCTTCAGCGTTGCTAAGCCCTGCTTTTGCATCAACAGTATAACCCATCATATCTAATGTAGACGCAATAGAAGAAATAGTTCTCATGACATGATATCGTTGAACTTCTCCCATACATCCAACTCGAAAAACTTTTCCTTTGAGATTTCCAAACCCTCCTGCTACAAGAACTCTGAATTTCTCTGCTAGAGTATTTCGAAATGTTTTATCCTCTAGACCATCAAGATAATTCAAAGCTACAATCGTTATTGAACGATCTTCTTCTTTTGCAAATGGTGTCAAACCGATTGCTGAA
>JASMGS010000050.1 GCA_030751155.1 Candidatus Nitrosopelagicus sp. | reverse complement strand
CCAAACGAAATAATACTTGCATGTTGACCATGTGTTCTTCCAACAGCTGGAACACTCTTATGTTTTACAGCATTTTTTGCAAGAATTAATGATAGTTTTGAAACCTTTGGCTGAATAATTTTAATTGCGTCTCTCATTTGCATCGAGTTACTTGTATCGACTAGATCGTTCGATGTTAACCCATAATGTATCCACGGTCTTGATTCTGTCTTACATTTTTCCGCTAGTGCTTCTACCAATGCAGCAGTATCGTGATCACTTTTAGATTCTAACTGTTTGATTCTTTTGGCAGTAATTTTTCCAGATTTTGCTATTCTGGATATATCTTTTGCAACAGAAGCAGGAATCAATCCTATTTCGCTTTGTGATAATGCAGCTGCAGCTTCAATGTCTAATTGGTAATCGATCTTTTTTTGTTCCTTAAAAATTTCCAGCATTTCCTTTGTACCATAACGGCCAGTATCTATAGGTAAAATGGACACAATTATTCTCAGTTTATTCTAGAAATAAATCTATGTCTTACTAGTAAACAAAATTCGAGTTTGCGCCATCAAAATTGATTACTGCACCAGAAAGATATTTGATATCATGTTCAACTATTGATCTTACAAAATTGCCAATTTCTTCTGGCTTTCCAAGTCTTTTCATTGGGAGAGTTTCAGCAAATGCTTCAACATCATCAATTAGTTCTTTTGTTCTATCAGTTTGTATTGGTCCTGGTGCTATATTGATACAACTTATTTGTTTTTTTGCAAACTCTTTGCTAAGAATTTTAAAGACACTAGAGAAAGCGGAGCGATAAGCACTTGAAATGATTAATTTTGGGCTGGGCTCCTTTATCACATTAGAAGACATGAGAAACACGTATCCATTGTCATTGATTTTGATCTTTTGCAAAAGTAAGCAAAAGCCTAGAAACAATTGGTTATGGTAATGTTTCCAATCATCTTGGGTTACAGAAAAAAATTCTTTTGGCTCAGGTCCACCCGTGTTTAGTACCAAGATATCAACTTCATTATGTTTTTCAGCAAAATTTGAAACACTTTCTAAACTTGATGTATCCAATTCGTTCTTTGAGGTAGCTATTACGTCACAGCCTATTGATTTCAGAGATTCAGCAATTGCCTTGCCAATTCCTCTTGAGCCTCCTAAAACTATGGCAGTTTTCATAAATGTCTTACAAACTCATTTCATTTTAATCTAATTATGATTTAAATTGTCAAACAATAATTCAAAACTACATGTCTAATTTCAGACCTAAAAAAATTGGAAATATGAGATATCAGATAGATGCAGATTCTTCTAAAGGAATGAAAGTACCTGTAACAATTTATGCGGATGAAAAATTATTGGCCAAAATGATGACTGATAGGACAATTCAACAAGCTGTGAATGTATCCACACTTCCTGGAATTCAAGAACATGCAATAGTTTTACCCGACGGTCATGAAGGATATGGTTTTCCTGTTGGAGGAGTTGCTGCTATGGATGCAGAAGAAGGAATGATTAGCCCTGGAGGTGTAGGATATGATATCAATTGTGGTGTTAGACTTCTTAGAACTAATTTAACAGAAGGTGATGTTAGACCCAAACTAAAAGATCTTGTAAATGATCTTTTCAAATCAATTCCTTCAGGTGTTGGTTCTAAAGGAGCTATTCGGCTAAATCCTTCAGAACTAGATGAAGTTTTGGTTAGAGGAGTAAATTGGGCAATTGATCATGGGTATGGTATAAGCGATGATGCAAATGTATGTGAAGAAAGTGGGCAAATAGCAAATGCTGATCCTAACAAGGTATCTGAGCGTGCTAGAAAAAGAGGTGCACCACAGTTAGGAAGTCTTGGTTCCGGAAATCATTTTCTTGAAGTACAAAAAGTTGCAGAGATTCATGATGAAAAGGCAGCAAAGGCAATGGGAATTGAGAAAGATAGTGTTACCATATTGATTCATTGTGGTTCACGAGGATTTGGTCATCAAATATGTAGTGATTATCTTAGAATTTCTGAACAGGCACAAAAAAAATACAATATTCAATTGGCAGATAGAGAACTTGCGTGTGTTCCAAATAAATCTGAAGAGGGAGAGTCGTATAGAGCTGCAATGTTTGCAGCACTAAATTTTGCCTGGAGTAATAGACAAATGATTTCCCACTGGACAAGAAAATCTTTTGAAAGGGTTTTCAAACAATCAGAATCCGATCTGGATATGAAACTAGTCTATGATGTGGCACACAACATAGCAAAAGTGGAAAAACATAAAATCGCTGGAAAATTAAAATCAGTTGTGGTTCATAGAAAAGGAGCTACCAGAGCATTTCCTGCAAATATGGAAGATGTGCCCTCAAAGTATCGTGATCTCGGTCAACCAGTTTTAGTACCAGGCTCAATGGGAACAGGAAGTTGGATACTTTTAGGACAAGAAAATTCTATGAATACAAGTTTTGGTTCCACAGCACACGGTGCAGGAAGAATGATGTCCCGCTCAAAAGCAAGGCGAGACTTTAGTGAATCTGAGGTTAAAAAATCTCTTAATGATAAAGGAATTTTTCTAAAATCATTAACACGTGATGGAGTGGTAGAAGAAACACCACAAGCTTACAAAGACGTCGATGCAGTAGTCAATGTTTCACATGAACTTGGAATTGCTACAAAAGTCGCAAAATTAGTACCAATAGGTGTTATCAAAGGATGACTGAAGAAGATAAAGATCTAGAAATGCTCAAGGCTAAACGCTTGGCTGAAATGCAAAAAAATATTTCCTCTCAACAGAAACAAGAAGATTCTAACGTGCCACAAGGGGAACAGAAAAAAAATGAGCCTACTCCACGCGAGATTGTTGTTCAACAATTAGGCTATAGAGGATTAGAAGTTTTAGGTAATGCAGAATATCAATTCCCAAAGGAAACACAGATAATTATACTAAAACTAGCTGAATTAATTTCATCAGGAAGTGTTACAGAAACACTTGAGGGTGGTAAGTTATTGGCTTTATTTAGAGGCGTTGGGATTAACGTCAGAATGAAAAACAAAATTAATGTAGAGAAAGATGGAAAATTTGTTTCACTTTCTGATAAACTTAGGATCAAAGAATCTTCAGTAAAAGATGATTAGATGCCTACATTTGAAATAAGTACAACAACATTCGATGAAGATATATCAGTAATTCAAGTAGCTCTGACTAAAATTGCCGCTATTTGTGATTTTGAATCGGAGTTTAAGATTGCAGAACCAGTTTCAAGATTTGGATGGACATTTTTTCAAATATTAATACAACAAGAATTGTATTTTGGAATCAGTGATAAATTTTCAGATATGATCAAAAAATGTAAGGGGGATAAAGTGAACGAAAAATTCGTAAACTTTTTGATTCGTTATTTTGATTCATGCGGTTGTAAAGTTAGAATTAAATGGATATCAGATTAAACTCTTCTTCCACGCTTACCACCTTTCCTTCTAGTAGTATCATGTGGAATAGGCGTGACATCATCAATACGTCCAATTTTGAAACCACCTCGGGCAAGTGCTCTAATTGCTGCTTGAGCACCAGGTCCAGGAACTCTTGAGCCAACACCTCCAACTGCCCTTACTTTGATATGTAATCCAGTAAAACCTTTTGTCTTAGCAGCATCAACCACAGCCTTAGCAGCTTTCATTGCAGCAAATGGTGAAGACTCGTATCTTGCAGCATTGACATGATGACCACCTGAGCTAATTGAAACTGTTTCAGCTCCAGTAAGATCAGTAATGTGAATGATTGTATTATTATAACTACTGTAAATATGCGCTATTCCCCATTTTTCTTTACCTTCAGTTTTGACTTCAGGCTGTACTTCAGTTTTTACTTCAGCTTCAGTCTTTACTTCTACTTCAGATGGGGTTTCTGTGACGGGAGAATCCACATTTTCCTCTTTTTCAACAACAGCTTCTGTTTCAGACAATGCATACAGACACTTGAAGGGGTTTAAAAAACATTCACAAATACAATTTTTTCTATATTAGCCAGTTATCGAAAATGATGCCAGCCTTTATCTTTTATTTTCATAAACCTGCCATTTTTTTGTAAATATACCCCATTACCTTTTGTCACATATCCAATTTCATAAAGTTGAATGTGGTGAATTTTTGCATATTTTTTAATTTTTGTTAGGTTAGAGGGATTTACAGTCGCAATAATCTCATATTCTTCTCCTCCATTAAAGATCAGGTTCATAGCACTCAGTCTATTAACAGCAGCAAAATCAAAAATGTCTGCTTTTGCAGGAACGTTTGTGATAATAAATTTCCGTTTACTTTGTCTTGCCAACTCCTCTAAAGTTGTAGATAATCCATCACTTGAATCCATAGATGATGAAAAATAATTTTTATTTTTTAATCCAAACATTAATCTAGAATTTGGGTTTATTACTGCATTTTTTGCTTTTATTCCAAAACTTTGAGAATATTTTTTCTTTCTTTGTAGAATGGAAAGACCTGCAGAAGAGTATCCAAACGGTCCGGAACTAATTATAATATCATTCAGTTTGGCTCCTTTTCTTTTTATGATTTTATTTGTGATGCCAAAAAGTGTAAAACTAATCGAGATTTCTTTGCCTTCATTGGTATCTCCACCTAGAATTTTTATGCCAAATTCTTTTGATGCTTTCCCAAAACCAAGAGCTAAATCTTCTATCTTCTTTTTTGAAAGTTTTCTTGGTAAAACTACTGAAACAATACCAAAAATTGGTTTGACTCCTTTTGCAGCAAAATCACTTATACAAGAAATAATACTTTTTCTTGCAATATATTGTAGTCCTACATTCTTTGGCATGTCGGTACTTTCTACTAATGTGTCTATTTTTAAAACAAAATATTTTTTCCCGCTTTTGAAATATTCTACATCTTCTGATACAAATTTATCATTTAACGTACTCTGAAAAATATCAATTATTTTTTTTTCAGTTAATCTGCTCATAACTTTGTTTAATTAATTCTTTAGTTTCTTGATGAATGTTTCTACTTTTTTCTAGACTTTCCGACTCTATTGACATTCTGATAATATCTTCGGTGTTAGATTTTCTTATTAAGATCCAAGTATTTTCATCAACAATCACCTTAATTCCATCAATTGTTTGTATTTCATTATATCTTCCATTCAGGTTTTTGTAAATAGTTTTCATAACTTGATCTTGATGTTCTAGTTTACATTCTATCTTATCTCTGATTATATGATATTTTTCCATGAAGTTTAACATATCATGAAATGTATCTTTCAATATCATAGATGAAATAAGACCACTCGTTAGAATTCCATCACGGCAATGATTAAAATCAGAAAATATGAAACCACCACTACTACCCTCGCCTCCTACTTGAGATTTAGTTTCAAGCATCTTCATACTAACGTTGGATTCTCCAACTTTGGAGCGGAAAACTTTACCGCCTTTCTGTTTTATGTACTTCTCAATTGATATGCTTGTATCCTGACTGAATACAAAATTTTTATAACCTAATTCTAGTGATTTGATTACGCCCAGTCCTAATGTAACATCAGGATTCATTTTTTTACCATTTAGTACAACTACAAGTCTATCAGCATCTAAATCAAAAGCAAATCCTACATCTCTACCGTTAGTACTTGATATTAGATCTTTTAATGGGTTTGTTGTAGGATCTGGTCCTCTGGAACTTTTCTCTAGATCATCATTTATTGTAATCACATCACAACCAATTTCTTCTAATAATTTTGCAACAATAGTTTTTGCTGCCCCACCGCCAACATCAATAGTTATCTTAGGAACACCAGATATTTTTCCTATGATTTTTTTTACATCATTGATGTAATTGGATTTGATAAAGTATTCAGAACCAATTTTTGATTTTTTGTAAATTTGTTTACCTATAACCAAGTGTAGATGTTCCTCATTGAGACCCTTACCATCAATAATCATTTTTAATCCATTCCATTCGATTGGGTTGTGTGATGAAGTAATTTCTATGCCTGCACCATATTTCCTTGCTTCACGAAATGCTATAGGAGTTGGTGCTATTCCCAAATCATAAACATCTATACCAGATTCTATGAGACAATCTTTAACGGTTTTTAGTATAACATTACCTGATGGTCTAGTATCAGTTGCAACAACACATTTCTTTGATTTTATTAACGCAGAGAAATTATTTGAGAATTTCAAAATATCAGGTAATGTTAAATCTTTACCAAAAATACCTCTAATTCCAGAAACTGATATTTTCAATGTTTAAACTTAGATAGGCTTTTTATAAACTCTGAGTGCAAATGATTAGCGCCTCGATAGCTCAGCCTGGTAGAGCGAACGCCTCGTAAGCGTTAGGTCGCGAGATCGAATCTCGCTCGAGGCTTTTTAATATTTTAAAACAGTTTATGCTATGATAAATTAATTCTAGATAACGGATGATTTTCTAAATCAGTTTTCAAAGGTTTCAATATCTTCTTCAAGATCTTTTCCAAGATCTTTCCACCATTCTGTAGTTTCTTTAGACATTGCTCCCATCGATTACCTTGTTTAGTCCTTTATAGATCTGCCGGTTCGTCCATTAATTATTGCTGATCGTAATTTTATTTCTTTTTTCTTTTTCTCATATAGTTTCTGTATACTATTATTGTTAATGCACCACCTGCACAGCCCCAAAAGACTGGCCAACGAAGTTCCGATTCACCCATTCCAAGGAATGAGTAAACTGTTCCACCGATTAAAACTAAACCAATAATTTCAAGAGCTTTTGACAATTCATATTATAATAATTAAAAAGATATATTGTTTTACAATTACAGATATCCATGGATAAATATCTACTAGTGGTTATGGGTATATTGATGATTGGGATACCGATAGCATTTGTATCACCCACAGGAGAGATAAGGGATCAACCATTCATTCCATTATTTTATGTCTCTATTGGCGGTATCATTGTAATTATTGTTTACAGTTCTTATAAACAAAAGAAAGAAACACAAAGAGCTAATAGAGAAAGAAGACGAAAATCAAAAAAGTAGTTTTACATTTCTAATCCAAAAGATTCTGCAACATCTGCAAATTTTTTGTATTGTTCAAGATATTGCTTACCTTTAGAAGTAATTACAAATACATTCCTTCCATCATACTCAATTTTATTGACCAAACCAGCTCCAGTCAAGTTGCTTACAAATCTCTCTAATCTTGAATGGGAAAGATTAGCCTTTAAAAGTAATGATGTAGTTTTGATCCCTTGTTGTCCAGATTCTTCTGTAGCTGTCAGAAGATCAGCCATAATTTGTATGCTAGTTCGATAAACAACCATTATCCTTAATCACATCATCTCTGATATAAGAATATAACTGTAAAATTGGATCAAATACATATAATCTTAATTTTACTCTTTAACAATGTCCTCTGAGTATAAAGTCAATTGGTTCAATGATTTCCTTGGCGTTGCTTATCGATATTATGATCTACGAATGAATGTAGTTCCACTATTTTCTGATTTTAAGGATGCGTCAAAATTTTGGCGTGAAACTGTTCATTGGTGGATCGATCATTCTATTAAAATTCGCTTTGTTGAAATAGAAAATGATTACTGGTTCATAATGGGATCAGACTCTAAACGAGTTGAAAATAATTCATCTCTCTTCAAAATTTTGCCAAAATCCAATTATTATGAGAGATTTAAAAAAGGTCATGATGGGGAAGCATATCTTCGATTGGGTGTATATACAAAGAAATCTAAAAAAGATGTAAAAGATGATGCTGTCTGTAGTTGTAGCCATGTGAAGGAGGATCACGGAGAAGAAGATGATGATAGTTGCTTATATGAGGATTGTAATTGTAAAAAATTTGAAAGTTTCCAAGTAAACTTGCTAAAAAAGAAAAAGACAGTAACAGATATCAAATTTCTTACGGAAAATGAAATAAAAGATGATGTGCTTGCTTGGAACTGTTTTTCAACCAATAAATATAATCAAGAAAAAGAATCCTCTAACGAATAATTTATTTTTCTGAAGGCTCAACCCTTACATGTTCACCAGGATAAAACTCCGCAAGTTTTCGTGAATAACATCTACCACACAAAAAACCATCCATTTTCCATTCTTCCATCGGAACATAACTAAGTTCCATCTCTGCTTCACACAGTGAACATTTACGTTGCCCTTTCATTAATCACATTTTTCCACTGATTATAAAAACTATTTTAAACCTCTTTTGATTTTTTATACAAAATTCATATTTGTTATATAGAAGTTTTTTTTATAGATTAACGGTAGAATATCTGGTCATTGTAAACCTCCTGCAAGAATTTACTTGGCTAGATGTCTACCTTTATTTAGAATTACTTGATTAAAGACCAGAAATTGTTTTTTTGATATTGCTTATTTCTTCAGATTCTAAACTGATGTAATGTTCAATTACTTTCTTCATTTCATAATTGTAAATACTTTTTGAGAATAGGTTATGAGGTGAATTGTTTACTTTTTCTAATTCTTCTCCTAAATCACGACTAGCTAGTACTTGGTCTACAATTTTGTCTGTTAGTCTCAGAATTCTTTTGAATAATGAAACATTTCTAATCATACTTTCTAGTTTAGAAATATCATTATCAAAATCATCTTTTGTCTCTAAAATATACTCATGAATAATTTTTCCAGTTACTCCTACAAAAAATATTGTTGAATATCGCTTGAATGGGTGTGTTTTATTCTTTGGACCGTATTCAAGTTCATTTTTAGCACATTCCATGATTAGAGTTGGGAACAAGAAAATCCTGTAGTCATCCATAAGTTCTTCAGTAAAGATTTTTTCATATTCTGCTCCACCTGGAAGAAATTTGGAAATTGATTGGTATGCACCAGAAGGATTTTGTTTGAAATATGCAACATAAGTTTGAATGGCATCTTTTGAGGCTAATTTCTTTTTATGATTTTCTGGGAGGTATTGATTAAAAATTTCATTACCTTGGAATTTTGCTCTCTGACCAGCATCAAGTCTATAGTCCCAAGAACCTGATTGATATTCAAAAAAGTATCCTGTTCTTGTATCTATCTGATAACTAATAGATTTCCAGTAATCCTCTAGTGCTACAAGATCCTTACCTTTTACTGCATTTTGGGAATTGCTAAATCTTGTGATACTTTTTTGTTGTTCTTCATCATCCGTTTTAATTACTTTTAATTGGATTTCAGCGTCTAGGTTTTTTGTTTTCTTGGACACATCAAGTATTCCGTGTGATGTTTGAGCACCATTAACAATTATTGGAGAATCACATTCAATCTTTCCTTTTAGATCATTAAAGTCAACACAGGTCATCGTTAATCCATTATTGTATTCAGCAAATCTTTCAGGACATTCCTCTAACGTCTTTCTAATTCCCCTATTTACTTTCATTCTATGACCTAAATGATGTCGAATATTGTTATCAAGAATGTACTTGTTTCTATCTACTAAATTTGCTATTTCTATCCCCTTTACTGTACAATAAAAAATATTATTTCTTTGGTAACCATCAAGATAATTTATAGTAGCTTTATGTCCTTTTTCAGGTTTCATTTTTCGTTCAGATAAAATTTGAACAGTTTGTGCCAAATCTATAACACGAACAACATCACATTCGTATTCAGCATATTGTTCAGTGACATATACTAGGTTTATTTTTACATTTTTTTGATTGATTTCATTCCAAAGATATGATAGATCGTCACGTTTGATCCTTGACTGTTCTGCGTTTTTAAATCGCTCAACGTCTTTAACAAATTTATCAATCATACCGATGTCGTGAGATTCTCCAAATTTTGACTGAATAAGTGTAATTTCTTTTCTATCTTCATATCGTAATACGGCATCTATTCCACAGTCATCTGGACCATCAATAATTGCATTCTCTGCATTTTCAACTGTTTCCTCGAAAACTTTAGTCAGCATCCAGATAAGATAATCATGGCCTTTCTGAACAGTATTGGTTGCTTCACTGGTAGCTTCTTTTATTGAATCTTCTACAGACCTGGAAAAACCTTCAAGTGGTTTTTTTTCTGAGAGAATAAGACGCCCTTCTTCACTAAAAAGGCGGATGTCCGCTACTCTAGAGGGCAAATTCATCATTCGTCTTTCCTTCTCCTTATCAAGTAGTGGGTAATTATGAGATAACCCCATCACTAAGAATTCTTTGATTAGAGAAGCTGTTGAAGTTTGGATGAAAGAAATGGATGTAACATATCATGAAACTCTAACAGAAAAGAAGACCAGAGGAAGACCAAGAATTAAAAGGAAACGTGGAAGACCAAGAACGTGAATAAAAAAATCGGTATAGTAATTGGAGTAATTGTTTTGGGCATGATATTTGTTGTCTCAAACATAAATTTTGAAGAGCAAGCTGAAATCACCCAACCAGAAGAACCTGAAGAACCTGAAAATTTAGTACTAATGCCGGTAAAGGCTGCTCGTCCTGATTGTGGTCCAAATGATGAATGTTACATTCCAGCAAAGATTACGATAAAGCCTGGCGAAACAGTTTATTGGAAAAACCAAGACGCTGCATTTCATAGTGTAACAAGTGGTTTTTATGATGATCCAGATGGATTGTTTGACAGCGAATTATTAGATCCTGAAGATATATTTTCTTACAAGTTTACCGAGGAGGGAATTTATGATTATTATTGTACGCTTCATCCCTGGATGAAAGGCATTATTTTAGTAGAAAGGTGAGGGAGAGATTTGAACTCCCGACACTAGGCTTTGCAGGCCCATGCACTACCAGACTGTACTACCTCACCGTACAGAAAAAAATAACAAATGAGCAATTAACTCTTTAGATTAATATTTGTTAAATTGCTTCGAGGCTAATTTTACATCCTCTGCCTTAATCGTTTTCCTTCCTGCATGTGTTGACATATCTACTGCATTTTTGGCAATAGATTCTGCTATTTCCTCTATAACTCTTCTAAGCTCATTTGCAGACTCGTCGCTAACACGCTCTGCCCCAGATTTTTTTAGAATTCTGTACATGGGGGAAAGTCCCAACTCTGACGATTTCATGATTATTTTTGTTCAAAGTATGTTAAAAAACCACTAGTAAAATAATTCAGATAGAATACCGATTTAAACAGACTTTAACTCATGACCGATCTAGTATAATCATGAATTGGATTTATGATACCCATATCCATCTTTCAGATTTATCATACGAATCATATCTTCCATTTATTCTAAATTCTATGAAAAAAATTCATCTTAAAGCATGCTGTGTTTCGATGGACTACACTTCCGCAAAAACCACTTTAGAACTTGGAAAAAAAAGTGATCTAATTTTTCCTTTCATAGGCATACATCCTGAAAAAGCAAATGACAGCACTGAATCAATATTAACACTCATTGAAGAAAATAAAGAACAGATTTCTGGCATAGGCGAAATAGGATTGGATGATACATATTCTGATTCCGATGAAGAGTTGTCAAGGCAGGAAGAAATCTTTAGAACACAGCTTTCATTAGCTGAAAAATTGAAAAAACCTGTTTCCATACATTCTAGGAAAACACTTGATAAGATTTTCAAGATTTTACCATCATACAACGTTACCAATGTTCTGTTACATTGGTTTGATGGAAATAAGAAACAGTTGCGTGACGCAATGGATTTGGGATGTTTTGTATCGTTTGGACCAGTAATGGTTTATTCACAGGATAAGCAGGTATTGCTGACCAAAGCCGACAAAGACAAAATTTTAGTGGAAACTGATGGTCCGGTAAGATTTTCTAGATGTTTTGGTTACAAGGAGGCACAAGTTAGTTTTATCCCAAGTGTAATTTTTTCTGCATCAAAAGTATTGGGTGTCACATACAATGAGTTATCTGAGATATTAGAACAAAATTCCAAATCTTATCTTGATATATAGATATAAAAAACCCGCCAAATTCTTGAGGTTAGTGAATAGAATAAAGCGACTTTCAACGATGGTTTTAGATGATTATAAGGATCGGTTTGGAGATAGTTTTGATGACAATAAAAAAATCCTTAACGATGTATCCACAATTCGTTCTAAATCTCTCAAAAACAAGATAGCCGGATATATTACAAAATTAATTAAGAATGAAATAAGG
>JASMGS010000049.1 GCA_030751155.1 Candidatus Nitrosopelagicus sp. | reverse complement strand
TGTTATACGTCAATTTCTACTGTCACAGATTATGACGTTTGGGCGGAAAAACCTGTAACCGCTAAAGAAGTAATAAACACATTAACAAAAAATGTTCAAATTACAAAAAAACTTCTCACAGAACTAATTGATAAAATCCCAAAAACTAGATCATGTTCATGTGATAAGGCATTAAGTGAAGCAGAATTCTAATCATCTGCAAATGATTCACGCTTTACATCATCAGGAATACTGATATTTCCTTTTACTAAATTTCTTTGTAATTCATCAATAACTTCATCAATATTATAATCCAAATCACTTAATGTTTTTTTTGTATCATCAGATAATTTAGCACCAATATTCTGACCACCAATCCTGCCAAAAGCAATTGCAGTAAAATCAAATGAATGATCATCAAGTTCGAACACTCCATTAATTTTTGCAGCCATTTGCGTACCATCAATATTGTTTATGTGTACTTTTAGGTTCAAGTGGATCTAAATTTCCACTGCCCTGTTCAAATGGTCTTCTACAAGAAAACTATTATGATAGTCATCAACTATCTTGTAATCCTCAATTTTTAGATCTAAAATTTTTTCGTCAGCTGTTTCATATTTTATAATTCCATTTTGTTTTAATTTTACAAGTTTCCACTTATCTTTTCCCTTTTGAAGTTTACTTATAATCACAGCCCATTTTTCATCATCCTCAATTTTTGGCATACCAACAATTTCTGTCAGTGAATCTATTCCCAATTGTTTTTCTTCACAAAACATTTTTTTACATGTAGCACAACGCCAAACATCTACACTACCGATAGTTCTTTCATTGATGTTTATATTAACAGGGGCTAGGTAAGTAATTTGAGGATTTTTACAGCATCTATATATTTCACCCATACAAACTCACATTTTTTTGTTATATTTAGTCCTTGCATCATCATATACATCTTCCAATGCAATACCAATATTATCAACAACTAAATTTTTTCCAAAATCAATATTTTCTCGTTCACACATTCTTCTGTACATATTTACTGCAGTAAACCTCGGATGCATTGCCTCATATTCAGTTTTAGGCATGTCTATAAAACCACCTAATTCAACAAGTTTTTGAGATATTTCTGTGG
This sequence comes from Candidatus Nitrosopelagicus sp., assembly GCA_030751155.1. Lineage (GTDB taxonomy): Archaea > Thermoproteota > Nitrososphaeria > Nitrososphaerales > Nitrosopumilaceae > Nitrosopelagicus. The sequence continues at coordinate 3,047 of JASMGS010000049.1, read as the reverse complement.
CCTCATCAACAGTTAGATCTGCAAGTTTTGCAATTTGGCTAGCTGGCATTTTTCCTTTAGTAACAACTAGTAAAAACACTTCAGCCTGGTTTTTGGTGAGTCTGACCTCGGTTATCAGATCATTTTTTATTTTTTCATAATTCATCAATATTTACTCTCAAATAATTACATTAAAACAATACTAAAATTGGTTGTTTCTAAATTTCAAATATACTTTATATTTGGTAAAATAATTTTAGAATTAATTGTCAAAATTTAACAGACCTGCTCCATACACAGATCAAAAGTCCCTAAATTTCATAATTCCAATTATACTATTACTGGGTATTGGGGTAGTCTATGTAATGACTCAAAAATCTGATACTAGCTTTGCAAATTTTATCTTGATTGGAGGTGCTGCAATTACTATAATCTATTGGGTTCCTACTCTTAAAAAACTGGTAGTGGAAAATAAGCCAAAATATACAGCAAAAGAAGCGGAAGCTAAGAATTGGGTTTATGATTTAATTCGTGGTGATAATGAATTGGTTTTTGTTGCAGAAGTACCAGGTCCTGATGACAAGATTATGGTGAGATTGATTGATGGGATTTTATATATCAGAGGATCTGGTGGCTTTTCGAAGGAAGTACCCATTGAAGGCTCGCAGGAAATGAAGATTACTGATTTTAAATATAGAAATGGTGTGTTAACACTTAGAATACATTAAAGACTTTTTGCAAGTTCAAGTTTTTGTGGAAGATATTTATCCGTAATATTTGTCAAACCATATTTTGAGAATGCTTCCAATTCTGCTTTTCTTTTAATTTTTAAGAACACTTCAAGTTCTTTTTTCCAAATTCCATCTTGATATCTTGGATCTTTCTTGAGATCATGACATCGCTTTATGTCAGATTCTGTCATTGGTATAGTAGGAAGTTTATATTTTTCAATGTCAGTAGCCCAAACACCAACCCACTTTGCATCAGGAACAGTTAATTCTCTTAGATGAGCTGCATTTGCTGATCCTGATTTTATTACCATTGCTATATGCTCACCATATACATCACCATCTGTCAAAATAACAACTGGTAAACTTAGCTCATCATGCAGTCTTTTTAAAAGAGTTCGAGTTGAACGTGGAGCCTGGCCACCAGTATCTACAATAATTGATTTGAATTTTTTATCCACTTGCTCTTCAATGAATCTTGTAAATAAACCACCTTTCTCAATTGCGATTATCACTTCAGCACTAGTTTCCAGCAATTCAGCACTAGTCAGACTTGGGCCTATTGCATAACCGTCCGGATGATCAGACAAATTCATTTTTTTTCCTTCGTATCCTGGTACAGTATACTCTATTGTAAGATCACCAAATACACTACTTCGTTCTTCAGGAAAAACATGAAAATCCTCTCTTGGTCGTGTAAGCATAGCCTCTAGATCAACTATTATGTTATCAGATTCTGATTGATCCTCGAAGTCAATTTCAAATGCTTGAGAGGAATAGTATACGTCCCTTAAGGTGGATGATTTTTTTTCTTTTGTAAGTCTATTAGCAAAAAAAGCCAACCACATTAATTGTGAAAATGAACGAAGTTGAGATGTATTCCTAGAATTTCGTACAGCTGAATTTGTTCCTAGTATATACTGTCGTAATTTTTTATCATAGACAATATTACTTACAGAACGGCTAGGAATAGAAAATTTTGGAAAATCTCCTTTATTTAGATCATCATAAGTTTGTGCGCCATGTTTTTTTAAAAGTTCAACTAGTGTTTTTTGCTTATCACGTGCAGTTTTTTTCTCAGGTTTTTTCTTCAACAACAGGTACCTCCGTAATCATTTTCTTATAATTTGGTTGCTTGGTTTTTCCAGCTAATTCTGTACAGAACTGCGCTATCAAAGGAATATATTTTGTATAAAGATTAGCTCTTTTCTTTGCTGCTTCTGCTTGGCCTTTTTTAGACATGAATGAAGACAATTTCCTAGATAGTGATAGTAATGCAAGTTTCAATTCACGTTCTAATTCAGGTCTATCTGCTACATTTTCTTTTCCTACTGTCTTGTATGGAACTCTCGTGGAACAAATGTGGGATACTATGACAAGAGGTGGATCACCCTTTATTTTATAACGTGACCAATCAGTGTCATTTACAACTTTTAGTACCACATCACTTCCTTCATCATAAAGAAGAGGAATTCTGTTAGCAAATCGATAAACCTTGATTCCATGACTAGAAATTTTTCCTCCATATGCAATTCCCATTTCTATGATAAATGGGAATCCTGAGTATGCAGAAGCACCACGTTGTACAACAGCAAGAAAGTCTGGTTCAAAAAACCGTTGCATGCCTTTTTCTAATGCAGTTGCGCCAAGTGGAGCTAAGCAACTTGGATCAGGTGCCATAAAATCATCATAGGATTGTAATGCGTCAGTGAGTTTTACAAGTTCTTGATTATTCATGTTACCAATTCTGTGTTCAGGTTTGAACTTTGCAAATTCAGCAAATTTTGAAGCTGTGGTAGGTCCTACCCTTTGGAAACGTTTTGTCAAAAAGGAAGTTAGTGTTTCACCCTGTACAGTATTTGCTAACTGCTTGTAGTAATGACTTTCAGGATCCATGTCAATAGAAATTGATTGTGATTCGCCAAAATCCCAATAGGTTAATTTTTTATTTCCTATATCAATTTCTTCAATTGTAATCTTACTCAATTTTTCAAAATCCATTTTTAAAAATGACATCATGGCAACCACTATACGAACTGGGCGTGTTAACACCTTCCATTTTTTTTGTGCTTTTTGCATTATTACCGAGTAATTTAGATTTTTTTTAGATAATCCTAATTCCTTTCTGACTTTTACAATCATACTATCATCAACAGTTGGAATTTGATAATGAGTATCTAACAGCATACGCCTAATTGTTTCAACATCTATTCCATATGGATGAGGTCTGATAATTGTTGGTGCTGGCGGCATATTTTTAACAATTCTTGTATATTTGAACTTCTCACCTTTTGGATCATCAAAAGTGATTGTTGCATATGGTGTTATCAATGATGTTTG